>NZ_QQWI01000008.1 GCF_004125825.1 Fusibacter sp. A1
CGGCTTCCTTCAGATTCGCAGTCACCCGCGACACCCTTGCCTTAAGCTATACACTTCCCACTACTAGGGCGTGTTCGGGACTTGCACCCGTTGGATTGCGCCCATGCTGGGCGCACATAAAAAAAGCGCTGTACAGCAATAACGTACAACGCTTTCAAACTATTTGATATTTTGCATGATGACCGCTTTGGCAGATATATAAGTAATTATGAAGTAACTCCCAAAAATTGCCAGAGTAAAACCTGCTGTAATCCATAGATTAAGCCAGATATCGAGGTCACCCAGCATCCTGACGATATTGCTTGCCACATTGATTCCAACAATCGAGTGTACCACTGTCAGCGCTAATGGAAACATGAAATATGAGGCAATCTGATTAAAAATCGAACTTGACAAACACTTCTTAGATACACCGAGTTTTGAAAGCAGCAAATAGCGTTCCACGTTATCACTGGTTTCTGTCAGTTGTTGCAGTGCAAGCATTACAGCACTAGACATCATAAATATGATACCAACATATACACCTACATAAGAAACAACCGTCTTGATTCCGACTGATTCCAACAGAATATCTTCCCTAAGGGTACCAAAGGCATAATAGATTCTCTCAATAGAACTGATTATCTTCCCAAATGCTTTTGTAGCCTCCAACTGGTCCATGTCTCTGTAATCGATATTCATAAAATGCGCACGAAGCTCCAAGTCAACCAACAAACCTTCATTAACAATCAAAGTGCCCGTATTGGTAAGCACCGGCCTATTACTCAGAATTTGCCTTTTCACATCAACAAGGTCAAGGGTCATTCCGCCAAAATCAAACTTTCCCCCAACTCTGCTTAGATCATCGTAAAACGACTTGAGCTTATTCACATCATAAACCACAATCGCCTCATCTTGCTTTAGCTCAACAATCGGTTCACCAGCTAATCTTAAATAATCATTATAATCGTCGATCGACATCGCCTGAAGTTTTATCGACGCTAAAAAATCGTCGCTATATCCGTGATATGCCTCTGCGTTAACCAATGATTTCAAATCCATATTCGTAAAATAGACGCGTTCCAAACTGATTTGGTCCCGTGAGAATCCACTGCGGACAGCAATGTCAACTAAATCGGGAGGCACATCGTCTTGAACCCATAAATCGACACCCGCATCAAAAGGCAGGCTCTCCTCCAAATTGGCTTCCAAGACCTGAGCGATTCCCATACCTGTGCTGAAGGTTCCAATCGCAATCAGCATCAAGATGCAAACCAGCGCCATCAACAAATAGGTTCCAGTAAGCTTGGCATGAATCTGTTTGACGGTGAACATATTGATTCCTCGGTAATAGACTCTGCCATGCTTTGTCAGCAGCAAAATCAATATGCTCGTAAAGGATTTAAAAAAGAGTACTGTCCCTAAAGAACCGAACAGGATAGAACCCTGAAACTCTAAATCCAGACTCATCATACCGTTTTTCATAATTAGGTGATAAGACACACCGATCATGATAACTGACAGTAAGAAGACAAGACTATGAAAGAGTAAATTCTTGTTCCTAAGCTCATCATTCCTAACCTTCGCATATAAGAGATCGATCAGTTTTAGTCTTGAGATAGTGAATGTGTTAAGGACTATGTCCAGAATGAATATGACACTAAAGAATACAATCGATTTAACGAATGCGGGCACTGAAAAGATAAATTGAAAACTTGAAAGATCCGCTTTAAATAGATTTGCAGTCACAATAGATAAAAAATGAGAGGCAACGACGCCCATCACTAGTCCGCAAACCAGTGAAACAAACCCAATAAGAACAGTCTCAAGCACAAGTATGGCGGACACAGATAGTCTGTTCATACCGAGAACCATATAGATTCCAAGTTCCTTTTTTCTGCGCTTGATAAGAAACCGATTCGCATAGACCATTAAAAAGACAAGCACAGCCGAAATGACTCCTGAAAAATAATTCATCACCTCATTGATCACACTTAAGCTTTCAAGCTGCGGATCCGACAAGACCAGCATCGCCTTTTGGGCACCGATAGAATTGAAAGAGTAAAACAAGCATATCCCAAAAGTCAGCGTTAAAAAATAGATTAGATAATCCTTAACACTCTTTCTAATATTTCCTACAGCAAGTCTAAAGTACATGAGCATTATCCCCTCCTAAAAGAGTCAACACATCAATGATTTGAGCAAAAAATTCACTTCTGGAATCCGTACCGCGTCTAAGTTCGGTGAATACTTCACCGTCCTTAATAAACACTATCCGGTGGCAGTAGCTAGCAGTAAAGGCATCATGGGTAACCATCAGAATGGAAGCCCCCTTCTTTTGATTAAGCACTTCAAAGCTTTCCAGTAGCTGCCTAGATGATTTTGAATCAAGCGCCCCCGTAGGTTCATCCGCTAAGATCAAGGACGGACTTGACACAATCGCCCTGGCGGCCGCGACCCTCTGCTTTTCACCACCGCTCATCTGGTAGGGGTACTTGTTCAAAATATTCTCGATAGAAAGCGTAGAAGCCACTTCCTTCACAGAGTCCTCAATCTTTAGGCGGTGCACTCTTGTCATCGTAAGGGCAAGAGCAATATTTTCAAAGCCTGTTAGGGTATCCAGCAGATTGAAATCTTGAAAGACAAAACCTAACGAGTCCCTTCTGAATTTTGCCAGCTGTTTGCTCTTAAGCATCGTTACGTTCTCGCCGTTTATGGTGATCTGCCCCGCAGTAGGACGGTCTATCGTGGCTATGCAGTTTAAAAGCGTTGTTTTTCCACTCCCTGATGCGCCCATTACGCCCACGTATTCACCTTTTTTCATTTCTAAAGATAGGCCGTTAAGCGCCTTAGTCACATTTCCCTTGTTTCCATAATATTTTTCTAACCTGTTCACACTCAATACGTTTTCCATACTACCTCCTTAAGCACGTTTTATGATTCTAGCTTAACGCAGTTCACGATTAGATTACATGTATCTTCATAACAATTAACTAACAGAAATGTAAGTTAAAAATCCGCATAATTATAGCGATACCTCATATCAGTTCGGCATCGCTAGTAGTTGTTTTGCATAGGTAGGCTTATCGTGATTCTTGTAAACTGGCTTTCGATAGACTCAACACCGATGGCCAGACTCATTTTAGCGCATAAGGTTTTACATAAGTATAGTCCCAGCCCGGTCGATTTGGAGTTCTTACGCCCGTTGACGCCTACAAAGCCCATATTGAACACATTCTCAAGATCCTTTTGGGCTATTCCACAACCGTTGTCCTCGATATACAGCAAAATGGAATGTTCACACTGCCTGGTCCATATCTTAATCGTCAGGTTTTCTTTTCTATACTTGATACTATTAGATACGATTTGCCCCAGAATAAACTGAAACCATTTTGTATCGATCGGCGCGAGACCTTGCACTCCCAGTGTATCAACACTTGCGCCGATTCCAATCAAGGATTTGGCCTTTTTCTTAATGACTTCATTGACAACTGGTCGCAGCTCGACTGTCTTAATCGAATAATCGTTAGACAGCTGCGTTGATCTTGCATAAAACAGTGCCTGTTCGATATACTCTTCAATTCTTGCCATCTCATCGGCAAGTCCGCTAGTGCCGCTAATCTGATCGTTCTCCATCATCAGCCTTACAGCAGCAATCGGCGACTTAATCTCATGTACCCATGCTTCGATATACTCCCTGTACTCTTTAGAGGCGTATTGATGCATACCGATTTCATCGTTCATACTCTTAAGTGAGGACTGAAGCAGTTCAAACATTACCTGCGCTTCAAAAAAACTTGGGTTCTCAACGACTTCCGCAATCAGGTACTTCTTATCGAGTGTATCTTGAACCGATTCAATATTCTTATAGTAAGTATACCTACGAAATACGTCATAAATCACATAAACAAGATCCGTAGTGATGATCAGCAGTAGGACAAAACCGATCGCAGCCGGAGTCATCATGAACGCCTTAAGCGTAAAGTATAAAGTAACCACCAAAACCGCATGCAGTCCCAACAGTACTTTTTTGTCACTTAGATATCCGAGAAGACTCATACCTTATATCCCATGCCCCGCTTGGTCGTCAAAAAATCCACAGCACCGATGCTGTCAAGTTTCTTTCTCAAACGGTTTACATTCACAGTCAGCGTATTGTCATCGACAAAAGCGTCCGAATCCCAAAGTTCTTCAATGATTTCAGAACGTGACACTATTTCATCCTTATGTTCAATAAGGGTCGTAAGAATGCGAAGCTCGTTCTTTGTCAGTTCAACCTCATGACTACCCTTGCGAACGACCGCGTTCTTAACATCCAAAACCAGCCCTTTATGTTCCAATTTGTTGGCAACCGCCGACTTTACGGTTCTACGTAACAAGGAATTGATCCTAGCAAGCAAGATACGAAGGTTATAGGGTTTGGTGATAAAATCATCGGCACCAAAAGTAATGCTCATAAGCTCGTCCATCTCTGTATCTTGGCTTGTCACGATAATGATTGGCACATCACTTGACTTTCTGATTTCCTTACAGATGTAGTGTCCATCGCTTACAGGCAAATTGATATCCAGTAAAATCAGATCATACCCGCCTGCGACAGACCTTTTGGCCACATCGTTAAACTCATCAAGCGCAATTACTTCAAAACCGTGCTTCTCAAGATAAGTGCTCAACTCTCTGCGAATGCTCTCGTCATCTTCGATAATCATTAATTTAGACATACAACACCTACTTTTTTAACATTCTTTTGAAGATCGTCTTAAAGATGGATTCCTTCTTCTTGACTTTACCCTTCGATTGGTAACTGGCAAGCACTTTTGCCACTTCATCCTTTGAGTAAGCCTTGACTGCCTTATTCTTATCAGATGTTACCGAAGTTTGCTTATTTACAGCAGGTTTACCCGCTTTGTACTCGTAAGTTTTTGCAGGTTTAGAAGCAGCCACCTTTGCCTCTGCCGGTTTGTATTCAACCGGTTTAACAACAACAGGTTTCACAACTGCTGGTTTTACAGTCGCTTTTCTAATAGGTTTTGCCTCTGCCTTCTTATACTTTTCCTTAGCAGGCGACGCATGAACACGTTTTGCAGTGTGTTCTCTCGGTGACTTCTTAGGACCGAACAGTTTAAGTTCGGCTGCAGTCCTTGACGCTCTGACTTCTTGGTCTGTAGGAAGCTCGCCTTCTTCAATCATCGCACCGATGTGCTCTTCAATTTCATAAAGGCTCATGATATCCTCAGCAGTAGCAAGAGTAAGTGCGCGTCCACCGTTACCGGCACGACCGGTTCTACCGATTCTATGAACATAACTATCCCTTTCAACAGGAATATCGTAATTGATTACAAGTGACAGATCGTCCACGTGTATTCCTCTGGCTGCCACATCGGTCGCGACTAAAATCTTAAAGGCCCCCGTCTTAAAACGGTTGATCGTCTTAAGTCTTTTAGCCTGCGAAATAGCGCCGTGTAAGGCTTCTGTAGCATAGCCTTTTCTTTCTAAGTACTCATTGACGCGGTCAACCATGGCTCTCGTGTTACAAAAAATCATGCACGAATCCGGTTGTTCGACCATCAAGAGCCTGTGCATCTGGGTGCGCTTCTCATGATGCTCCACGCGGTAATAGGTTTGATGGATCGAATCCACCGTCTTTGTATCCGACTCAATTTCAATCGTCTCAGGGTTTTTCATATATTCCCAAGAGATATTCTGAATCTCAAATGGCATTGTCGCTGAGAACAATAAAGTAATCCTGTCCTTAGGCAGCGCCTTGATAATCTTAACCACCTGGTCGATAAAGCCCATATCCAGCATCTTGTCCGCTTCATCAAGCACTAAGAACTTAACTTCATTGGTTCTAAAGTTCCCTTGGTTGATATGGTCATAAACCCTACCTGGAGTACCTGTAAGCAGTGAAATACCCTTTTCAAGTTCATCCATTTCGGTATTCATGTTATGTTGCCCATAAACAGCCGTGGCACGAAGAGGAAGATGCTTTGCGATTCTTTTAACCTCATCGTTAACCTGTACAGCCAGTTCTCTAGTAGGAGTCAGGATAAGCCCTTGAGGCAATTTTGACTTTCCGTCGATCAACTGAAGCATAGGAATACCGAACGCAGCGGTCTTACCACTACCTGTTTTCGCCCTAACGATCAAATCCTCTTTATTCATTATAGGTCCAATGGTTCTCGTTTGAACTTCTGTCGGTTGTTCAAATCCCATTTCCTTCAGTGCCTTTAAAATTTCTTCTGATACGCCTAATTCCTTAAATGTTTGTTCCATATTTCCTTCTCTTTCATCTATAAAGTCTCATTATTTGATTGTATCATTGTTCAGATAAAATAGAAAGTTACTTCTAATAGGTAGTGTACTTAAAACAAAGAAAAGCCCAAGAAATTGAATCCTTAGGCTTCCAACTCACTTTTTATTCTTTTTATCTTTATTCAGCTTCCTTCTCATTTTACTTTCAAAAAAAGCCATTTCTTTCAGGTACTTGGAATATTCAGCAAACCTCCACTCCGACAGCTCGCCACTATCAAGTGCATGGTTTATCGCACAACCGGGTTCGTTCTTATGAGAGCAGTCATTAAACCTGCATTTGTCGATCAGTTCTGTGATATCGCTAAATGCTTCGCTCAGACCATCCGTTTGGTCGATAAACGAAATCTCACGCATACCTGGAGTATCAATCAGCCAAGCTCCACTTTCTGTTTTGAGCATCTGCCTGTGCGTGGTGGTATGTCTACCCCTGTCGTCGTTTCTAAGCCCGCCAATGCTCATGACCTCTTCGCCAAGAAGCGTATTGGTAAGCGTCGACTTTCCAACCCCCGAGCTACCGACAAAAACTATGGTCTGCTCAGGTTTAATTCTTGATTTCAGCTCTTCCATGCCGTCATTTGTCAGTACACTGATGACATGTACATGTTCAATACCCGACTGACTCTTGATATCTTCAACCACCCAAATCGCTTCGGGCATCAGATCGGACTTTGTAAGCACGACCTCAACATTTGCCCCACTACTCTTTGAAATGGTCACATAACGTAAAAGTCTTGAAAAATTCAAATCGTGATTCAGTGACATCAAAATGAAGATCGTATCGATATTAGCAGCAATCACCTGTTTATCAAGCCTACCACCAGCAACTTTTCTGCTAAACTCACTAGTTCGCTCTTCAATACGGTGTACAATCGCACGTCCGTTCTTATCCGAATCACGATCACAAAACACCCAATCGCCAACCGTCGGTAGATCAATTACCTCTTGATTGAAAAACGACCCCGCAACCTCACAGTTCACTTCAACGTCATTAATTAAGCACGTAACCAATTTGCCATGCGATGCAATCACACGGCCTTTCCATTCATTCTGATAATCTGTCAAATAAGCCTCCAAAATAATTAAAAGCCACCGACACCATTTGTCGATGGTAGTTTGAATGTTCTATTGTTTTTTATCATTGTCATCGACCTCCTTTAAATACTAGATAACTTAGTTTAGCACAGATTAAGTTATCAAAATTGGAATAAACGATTATAAAAATGTACGAAGTATTTCACCACTTCAGAACGTTTTGTGTTCTGAAACGCCCACTGCCTGTATTTTTGTAGTTTAAAATACGTTTAAGTGCTTGTAACTCATATACCTTATTTTATTGTATGAGGGTTTATGAGTTCACAAAAACATACATCCTCCTGACAACTAACACATTCACTGACCTCTCACTACTTGTCTACTCATCAACTGCCCCACCTTTAAGACAGTTCTTTTTTCTTTGTTAACTTAAATCCAACATTAAGCGCAATATTGATGACCACCACATTCAAAAAGGCGATCAGCACTAGTGCGAGAAGCGTCGTTTGACTTGTCATTATCGCAGTGATCACAACTTTTGTAATCGCACCGATCAGCGATAAGGTATCGATGAACTGTTTTGTATCCAACCTGCCTGCGTATTTTTTCCCCATGTGCATTCCAAGAAGCAGACCAGTCAGGATCACGCTACCCCAATTTGATAGTAGAGCGCTTCCGAACAGGATTTGCAACAGATCACCGCCTAGAGCGATGCCAATTACCAGTACCACAATAACCATTGATTTTTTCATTTTCTTCTCCTCTTAGTAGTTTTCCTTGTTTTTAACATTCTTGCCCACAAAAAAAGCAGCCCATACGGCTGCTCATCATTATTATCTTTATAACGGCAACCTGGCAATCATAGCTTTTACACCTTAGACCCACGGCTTTGCGTCTCAACCTTTCAGTTGATTTGCCAATATTCATTTAAGTACAGTTCATACTGTAACACATATTTTCAGCAAAAAAACACTAATATGCGTGGGGTTCCAATGTTTTTTCAAATAAAAAAACAGAGATCACTTTTTGTAATCTCTGTTTTGATCTTCAATTCACCTTAAAAGGGTTCTTTCTCAATCGTCTTATGTCGTTTTATGAGTAACAGACCGCCTGCGATCAGGGCGAGTGGCCAGATGAACTTGATGAGTCTTGCCAAGGGTTCAAAGGACATGACTTCAATTGTCAATACGAATACGCCGAATGCCGCAAGTCCTAGTCCTAGATACATGGCCCAAGCTGTCGATTTGAACGTGCCCCCATTCGCTTTATGAATGACGTGGATGCCTGCAAAACTCGCTCCTATCATCCAGAAGAATACAGGACCCTCCATCACACCTAAAATAGGTTCGATATTCGCAAATACTCCGACCCCAGCGATCAGCATTGCCGGTATTAAAAAACCTAATGAACGTTTACCTTTACCACCGAAGTAAGCAAGGAAGAACGCTGCCGATACAAACAGCAGAAATAGCTCATCACCTAAAAATCCGATGTTTCCAAGTAACGACACGAGGCCGATTCCGACCAGAATAACTCCTAATAAATTGCCTTTCATAAGTAAACCCCCTTCATAAACATGTTGTTAAGTCTAGTATCCTACAAGAATAAATCGAATTCAAGTAGCTACACTCTTTCTTAATTGTTCTCTAAGGGAATCTTAATCAAAGGATCAATTCACCTGAATCTCCTCTTCTTGCACGGTTAACTTGACTGCAAAGTCCTTCGCCTTGACAAAATATCCGACGCCGTATGACATGATCAGTATGCAAACTACCGTTAAGATCCATCTTACCGTCATGAACTCTCCGCCCAAGAACTTGGCTTCATTGGCAAGCATAGGTACTTTGATGACCGCCCATACGCTCAAGATGATTACGATGTTCACGATGGTCGCACCTTTTTTATAAAGGGCCTTGCAGATCGGAAACGCCGCGTAGATTGGTCCTGCCGAGATGCTGCCTAAAAGAAGAGCCATTAGGTTTCCCTTGAATCCGGCATCTTGTCCTAAGCTCTTGGATATCACATGCTTGGGTACCCAAGCTTCAATCAATACGGTCAGCATGAATACGACCGGCATGATTTGAACCATTTCTATCAAGTAATATGAACTACCCTTTAGGGCGAGTAGTAGCCTTGACGGATCAATGAACATGGTGAGTCCATAACCTAAAAGGACAAGTAAGAACGCCTTGTTATTAAGTAGTTTTTTAAGTTTCATCATAAGATAACCCCCATTGCAAATGCGATAACAAGCGCTGCGACAAAGCTGAAACCGTTTCTGATCAGGGTGAACTTAAGTCCGAACGCCTTTTTTTCGATAGGAAAGGTCATGACGCCAACCATCGTAAGTGTGGTTAAAAATGCCACAGCAGGTACGATGCTTGCACCCGAATCGACAAGAGATCCCACCAGTGGAAAAGCCACAAAAGCTGGAATGAGCGTGATGCTTCCGATTAACGCCGCAAGGACTGTCGATAGGTATCCGGTTGAAGCCCCTAGCACTTTTTCTATTTGCTCCGGCGGTATCCACGCCAGCACCAGACCGATAAGAAAAATAATCGCTACGATTTCGCCCATCATGCTTCCCATTTTGGCTTTTGTTTTTTTCATGGTGCCAAGTGTTTTTTTCTTGTCCTTGAAGAGCGACCAAATCATCCAACTACCAGTGATCACCCAAAACAGTATTGTTAAGATATCCATTGTTTCCTCCTATAAATGTTAATGTACTCTTTCTTGTATGTTAATACCAATGATAGTACAATGAAGACAATCAATCTGTTACCATGGTAACACATTAGGAGGTTTTCATGAAAAACATGATCTTATTAGAAACCGTTGAAGAACTCATCACTCAAAAACAGTTGGATACCACCGACTACTTATACAAAGTTTATTTTAAAAATGAAGTCATCCATTTTGAAGGTGAACGGTGCACGCACTTTGAAATCATCATAGACGGTACCGTATCTGTCGACCGCATCAACGAAAACGGAAATCAGTTGCAAATCGGAACCTTTGAAAACTATGAGATTCTTGGTGGAAACCTCTTGTTTTCATCAGAACCGTTTTTCCCGATGACGGTGACCGCTCAGACAAAGACGCGTCTTTTAGTGATTACTAAAGAAGCGATCCTAAGACTCTGTACAGAGAATCAGGTGTTTTTAACCGAACTCCTAAGGACGATCGCCGATCGGTCGCTGTATCTTGGAGACACCATCAAACGCTACTCTAAAAAGACGATTCGCGAAAACATCATCACCTATCTACAATCAAGATACAGAAGATCAAAATCACCCACCATCGAATTGAGGCTGACCAAAACCGAACTTGCACAAAAACTTGGCGTGGAACGCACCTCGCTTTCAAGAGAACTCCAAAAAATGAAAAAAGATGGCATCATCGATTTTGACAACAAATCAATCACCATCTTAGATCACGACCTATTTGAGCTTTAGACCATCTTGCTCACAAGCTCGATGAGCGCTTCAGTAAAGCGTTCATTGTCACCCGCTGTTCTTTTCTTTATCTTAGTTCCCCGTTTGCCCTGCATTCTGTTCATCTTGTTTTCGTGCCTTGTCTCCAAGACAAAATCGATTGTTTCATTTGTGATGTACCTGCCGTTATTGGTAATGACCTTACCTGATTTTGCAAGCGCCATTGCAGCAAGGCCGTAATCCCCTGTGACCACGACATCGCCTTGCTTCATATGGTTGGCGATATAAAAGTCAGCCGCGTCCCTTGTGGTATCCACTGTTATAACCGCCGCATAATCGCTTGTTATCTGTACCGCATGGTTTTTAACGACAACCGCGTTCCAGTGATGTTTTTTTGCAATTCTTACGCTTTCTTTCACCACGGGGCACCCATCGGCATCGATCCATATGGTACGGGCATTTTGATTTGTGTTTTCAGTCATATTTTTTACTCGCCTTTAAACTTATTTAGATAGATCGCTGCAGATCTAGACATTTCTTTCGAAAAATCGGACATATACTTACGTGTGCAAAAACGGGTGATGAACTCATCATAGTCGAATGACGCCTTATTGGCCCTGTTTGTCATCATCGTACGGTGGTCTTCTTCACTCAAGCGCTTATAGGTGTTCTCTTGCACGATAAACCGTTCTTCAAATCGTGGTGGTTTCTCACGTTCCTTTTGCTGCTCGGTCGGATAACCGAATACAAGCATTGTAATAGGAAGCACGAACTCATCCAGGTGAAGCATTGCCATGTGTTCTTCCGCATTTTCAAGGATATCGCCGATATAACACGACCCTATCCCCAAGGATTCGGCGGCTACTACCGCATTTTGCGCCGCGATCACAGCATCCTGGCAGGCAAGGAGCAAATCACCCGCACCTGGGTCTCTAGCTTCAAGTCCTGCGTGTCTGTAAGCGTCAAGCCATCTTCTGCAATCGGCTAAAAAAATCAGCACTAAAGGTGCTTTTGCGATAAAAGGCTGATCATCGCAAGTCACAGCCAGCCTATCCTTAAGTTCTTGGTCCGTGATGTCAAGTATCGTGTATAACATCTGGTTACCGGCAGTTGGCGCCTGAAATGCAGCGTTCAAAATCGCCTTCTTCTCCCTCTCACCAATCGCTCTATCCTCAAACACCCTAACCGACTTACGCGCCGCAAGCCCTCTCAATACCTCATTCATATAAACTCCCTCCTAAACCTCACTCTTCCCCTCCATTATACCACTATATCCCCCACCCATCACCCATCATCTAATCCCCAATCACCAATCCCCAATCACCAACCCCCAATCACCAACCCCCAATCACCAATCCCCAATCACCAATCAATAATCATCCCTCATTTCTTTTCTTAATCCCCAAAATTCTGGGTATCCATATCCACGCAGTCTAAATATTTGCACTATTTACTCAAACATTGCCTCAACACACTGCTTGTGTTATAGTTGACACTTGAAAACTTAAGGACAACAGAAGGAGTTTATATGTACTCATTAACCAACAAATTGCCATCCACAATGAAAGACAATGTCTTATCCGGCATCACTGTCGCGCTCGCGCTAGTGCCAGAAGCCATCGCCTTTTCTTTTGTAGCAGGTGTCGATCCGCTTGTCGGTCTATACACTGCCTTTATTATTGGTCTGATCACGTCGGCTTTTGGCGGACGTCCTGGAATGATTTCTGGTGCCACAGGCGCAATTGCAGTCGTCATTACAGAGCTTGTGCTCAGCCACGGGCTCGAATATCTGTTTGCAGCCGTTATTCTGATGGGCCTGCTGCAGATTCTTGCCGGCCTGTTCAAGCTTGGTAAGTTTATCAGGCTGGTTCCTCATACAGTCATGATCGGCTTTGTCAACGGTCTGGCACTTGTGATCTTTATCTCTCAGTTCGAGCATTTCAAAGTCGACCACCACTGGTTGACAGGTATGCCGCTACTGATCATGGCTGGACTAACACTCTTAACGATGGGAATCATCAAATTCTTCCCTAAACTGACTAAGGCAGTACCTGCAACACTCGCATCGATTGCTTTTGTGACACTGCTTGTAAACATCTTCAACATCGATACACGCACAGTCGGCGATCTTGCGACCATCTCAGGTGGTTTGCCTAAGTTCCACATCCCCAATGTCCCTGCATCTATCGATATGCTGATTACCATCATCCCTTATTCGGTGATTATGGCGACAATCGGACTTATCGAGTCACTGATGACCATGAGCCTTATCGATGAAACAACCGATACCCGTGGTCATGGTAACAGAGAATGCATCGGTCAAGGTGTTGCCAACATCGTCTGTGGCGTGTTTGGCGGTATGGGCGGTTGCGCGATGATCGGTCAAAGTATGCTAAACATTCAGTCTGGCGGAACAAGACGCATCTCAGGCATCACTGCCGCGCTTTCACTTTTGGCGTTCATCCTGTTCGGTTCAAGTCTGATTTCAATCATTCCGATTGCCGCACTCGTGGGCATCATGTTTGTGGTAGTCATCGCTACGTTTGAATGGACCACACTTAGTATTATCAATAAGATTCCAAAATCAGACGCGCTTGTCATCATCGTTGTGACTATCGTAACTGTATTCACAAACCTTGCTGTCTCTGTGGCACTTGGTATCATCCTATCCGCATTGGTGTTCGCATGGAACAAAGGCAAAAACGTCACAGCGCGTACTCGCATGGAAGACTGCGGTTCTAAAGTCTACTTGCTTGACGGTCCACTTTTCTTCGCATCGATTAAAAACTTTCAGGATATATTCACCATCAACGAAGATCCTGACGATGTGATCATCGACTTTATGAACTCACATGTCCATGACCACTCGGCGATCGCAGCAATCGATGCGATCACTGCAAAATACCTGGCTAGCGGCAAAACCATCCACCTAAGACATCTAAGCTCGGAGTGCAAGGAACTGCTTGAAAACGCGAAGGATTTTGTTGAAGTGAACATCCTCGAAGATCCACGATATCATGTAGCATCCGATAAGTTGGCATAAAATTAAGGACCGAAATATATTCGGTCCTTTTTTAGTATGTTTTGAAGGTGTCATCACGTACTTGCGCTGGTCGCCGCTGCCGATGCTGCGATCACAGCCGCGCTCATGGCTACCTGCTGGGCGATGATGAGGGTCTGAATGCTGTTTGCAAGCACTGCCTTTTCAAAGGTCACTTCACTATCGTCCATGTACTGATACGCGATAAGGCTGCTCGCAAGAATCGTTCTGGTCTTCTTGTCAAGGCTAAAGCCTCCAAAACCCTTTTGCGTCTTTAGCCAGTCGGAGACCTCGAGTACTTCGTCCACAAGGGATTCTGGATCATTTGTCAGTAGTGCCAGCACACCTAGGTTGCTCATCGTGTAGTCTCTAAACTTGTATCCCTTTGACGTAAATGCCTTGTTGACTCTGATTGTTTTTTCGAGCTTCTTATCATAAGGCTCATCACCTATTGCAAGCACATGTGATAGGCTTTGTAGCGCGTTTCCTTTTGAAAACCCATTACTGTGCAGATCACGATAAAAGTCCTCGATCAGCTTTAGGGTGGTTGATGGAACAAGCTCAGTTGCCGCAAGTAACGCTGCAAACACATAGTCGTCCTGCCCTGTTAAGAAAAAGTGCTGTTCTTTCATTCCGTCATAAAACTCATGCATTCTAAAGATCATGGATTCCACCGATTTCTTTGTTTCGTTCTTTGCAAGTATGATGGCTGCCATAGGCAGGTAGGTGCCGCCTTTAAAGCCGCTATCCTTTAAACTATCGTATATCTCTATGGTTCTGTCAAATACGCGTTCTGCTCCTGGCTCCAACCAAATCATCAGTGCGACAAGCAGCTCGTTCATTCCCCTAAATTGCGAGAAGACAGTGGTGTTGCTCTTGATATACTTCCTGATTTCCTTGATTTCCTCCGTATCGACCTGTTTCTTTTCTCCAACAGCCATCAAGGCTCCAAAATAGTTGATCAGGTTATGGTCCCATTTGAACGCCGCTTTGAGCAGGCTGTAATTCTCTACAAAATCAGTTGCCTTTGATTGATATCTAATCATAATGCCCTCTCTTTCAAAAGTGATTTCCCTATCTATAATCATACCCATGCAAGCTTGAATAATCCAGTTTTATCCTTATGATTTCCTAAATTTAAGAAACCGCCTATCACCAGACTCCTCTAAGCGATTGAGATGTGTTAAAATGGAATGGGTCAACAAAAAAGAGAGGCAACTTATGAAAATAGATTTTCACGTACATTCCAGCAATTATTCCGATTGCGCCGTATCATCCATCGAGGATCAGATTCAGGCGGCAATCAACGAGGGTCTTGACGCGATCTTCATCACCGAACACATGAAACTGTTTCCTCAGGAGCAATTGGATGGGCTCAATAAGGTTCACGCTCCATTTAAGGTCTATCAAGCGATAGAGGTTACGGTACTCGATATCGGTTATGAGGATTTCTTGGTCATCGGAGTCCATGACACCGCAATCGAAAATAGGCATTTCACCTATAAGGACCTGTATAAGCTTGTTGAGGAACTTGGTGGTGCCATCATTCTTGCACATCCATTCAGGTTTTCTGATGTTGTACATCCCGATGTATACCTACATCCTCCCCACGCTGTCGAGCTTTTATCCTCCAATTTAAACGAGGAAAACTATGATAGGCGTTTATCACTCGCAAAAGAGCTGAAAATCCCTGTGGTTACGAACTCAGACAGCCACTATGATCGTAAGACAGGTTGCTATTACAATACGTTCGACGACTCCTGTACCACAGAAGACTTGATAGTTCATGCGCTCAAATCAAAAAAATTTAGCGCGATGACGTTAAAATAGCCTGTTTTAGAGTAACATGTGATACAATGTGTATTGAAAAACTATCAGACGAACCTATGAGGACTAATAATGACAATTACAAGAATAGAATCACATGATGAAATCCATTCAAATCCACAGATTGCAGCCCTGCTGTCGATGTGTATCGTTTCTCCCACTGAGGGAAAGATCCGTAAGGCAGCACAGACGACTTATTCTAAGAATCAAGGGTTCTTCTATGTGCTAGAAGATAGTTCACAGGTAATCGGCATCATCGGTGGTACGGAGATCGACGGTGTCAAATTCATTCTAAAGCACCTTGCCGTCAAGGAAGACCAGCGCAACAAGGGATACGCCCGAAAGCTAATCGAGCATCTCACTTCTGAAAGGACCTTTAAGACGCTTGAAGTTGAAGCATATCCAAACAATGTGGAGCTTTTCAAGTCTTTAGGCTTTAAGTGTAGAGAAATAAAAGACCACCCGCTTGATATGTTGGCGTTCCACTGTACTTGGTATCGTAAATAAGCAAAATAAAACCAGCCGCCGGCTGGTTTTTTTATTTTACGCTAATCCAGCGCAAATTTAATGATATCGATATCCTCACCGCTGCGAGAAACAACTTGAAGCAGATGGGCGTGTCTGGCGCTGTGCTCCTTTATGATCTCGCATAATTCCTTTGTGAGCATTTTGTAATAGGTCTCCCTTAAAAAATCGACCACTCTTATGTTTTCACTATTTGAAAAAATGGTCTGTTCAAGTTTTGTGCGGCTCCCTTTTATTACAAGCTCCATCAAATTGGCCTGTAGAAAGGCGCTGACCTTATCCGGTCCCTTGCCCGAAGTGTTTTTTATCAGTTTGGCGACTTCACTTTCAATCTTACTGGTCACCTTGGCATAATCCCCTATTGAAACAGCGCTGCCATCTACCCGTCGTTCGATCTTGGCGCTGACAGCAACCAGCGCTTCAATCAATTCACTCGGATCGAAGGGTTTGATGATATACCGATTGATTCCATGCTCGATGGAGTGCTGCATCACAGAAACGTCGTTGATGGCGGTTGTGATGATGACCGGTAAGGACTGATGTTTTTCCCTAATCATCTGGGTTAGTTTCATTCCATCCATTTTGGGCATCAGAAGGTCCGTGATCACGACATCGACAGGGTAATGTTCTAAAATCTCAAGCGCCTCGACCCCGTCGTGGACGCTAAACAATTTTCCGACGCGCCTTTTCAAATACGCCGAAACCTCTTCGCTTAACATGACCTCGTCTTCTACATAAAGGACAGTCAGTCCCTTGATCTTGTTTTCTTCAGGATGATTCATTCAACCTCCTCCTTATATGGAAGCGTAATCAGCACTTGCAAACCTTTATTGTGGTTGTCAGCCTCAATCATGCCGTCAAAGTTTTTTTCGATAATTTCTTTTGCTATATAAAGACCAAGTCCTGTACCGTGGATTGATGATTTTGTAGTGAAATAGGGTTCAAACAGATGGTTCCTTACCTCTTCTGTGACCCCACCGGCATTATCTGTGATTTCGATCGTGACGAATCCTCCATCAAAACTTTGAATGATCCCGATCTGTCGCTGTCCCTCATGGATCTGTTCGAGCGCATGAATTGAATTTTGTAAAATTGACAGCAGCACCTGAGACAGCTGGTTTTCAAAATTGTAGATCAAAGCGTCTTCCCTCTTTTTATAGGACACTTCAATCATCTTTTGCTTAAGCGTATCATCCAGCAGGGATAAAGTCTTGTCCACGGTGGCTGATACGAAAAATCGGTTGACTTTGGCATTTGGATCGAAAAAATACCTAAAATCATCGATGGTCTGTGACATATGCCTTGTGAGACTTGTCATTCTATCGTGTTGCCTGATGATAAGCTCCTCATCCAGCTCGCCATGCTTGAATGCATCAAGCACATTGTTGAAGACCATTTGCATCACGCTCAGCGGTTGCCTCCACTGGTGGGCGATACTGCCGATCATCTCCCCCATCGCAGCAAGGCGCGACTGGTAGATCATTAGCGCCTCTTTTTTTTGATTTTCTTGCATCTCATACTTATACAGGTTTTCAAGTTGAATGTTTATCGATTCAAGATCTAGAGCGAACTGTTCCTTCTCTATCGCTAAATGGCTTACCTTCCTATCGATGAGCTCGTTATCGACCATTCTATCGGTCACTTGCTGGACGATTTTCCTGAATCGTGTTTCACTTCTTCTAAGTGCGGCCTCATTCACTCTTTTTTGAGTGATATCCCTAGATACCATGATCAGCCGCGCCATTCCTTTTTCTTCGATAAGTTTATAGTGGTTTTCAACAGGGACGATATGACCTTTACTCGTGATCAGTTCATTCTCAATAATCATCGACCCGTCAACACTTCCACCCTCTACTTTTAAATCCTCTTTAATCAGTTCGGAGTATTTCATGGCAAGCAGCGTCTGCTTGTCAAAACCCAGCCTATCGATCACCATTTGATTGACATCCAGAATATAGCCAGGTCTTCCGTCATCCGATACGGTCGTGATGAACATATAGTCGGTGCTGCTGTTAAAGATCATCTCGTACCAGTCTTTGCTCTTTTTGAGCTCCTCCGCAAGCTTTTTTCTTTTCTCAAGGTCGCGCTTCAGCACATCGTTGAGCTGCTGCACCTCTTCGGATAGCTTGCGCTGAATGGCAAGTGTCTGCCTGTCTTTGCTCATACGGTAGTAAGCGAATAAGAACATGATCACTAAAATGATGATGGCGAAATTTATGACCACGATGGTGTAGGTTCGTACCTTTAAAAAGGAGACCACTTCTTCATAATCCTTGGATAGGTTGACAATCCAAAAATCATCGCCGATTCTTGCCGGTCCATACGCGTTGAACTTTTTCACGCGTTCCTGATTGTTGTTGCTAAACCAGACCGAATGGTAGATCCCAACTCCCTCTTCACCTTTGAGCTGCTTGTGCACGATTTCCTCAAGTTCGGTCCAATCAAAATCTGGATAGAGGTTCGCCCTTGCCTCAAGTACGTTTTTACCAATGTCATCCTGATTGGGGTGCATGATGATCATTCCAGTAGCATCCTTAATGGACGCGTACCCTTTATCGCCCGCCTTGATGGGTTGGATCATGCTGCTGTAAAGCGTTTCAAGCATCACCCTGCTATAGAGGATAAGTTCCTGATCGGTATTCCTCTCGATGATCCTGTAAATATTGATGTAGAGCTTGTTATCTTCTGTGTATATCTCCCCTACGCTTACTCGGGTCTTCTCTCCAAACGATTCGAGATCCATTTTGAACAGTTGAAAATCCGTACTGGTCGGCACCGAAAAAATGTTGCTTCCGTTTCGATCGATCAGACCCACACTATGAAGCATCTGGCTGTTGATCGCATAGTAATCCTCTAACTGCTGCCAAGTCGCGTCGTTTTCCCTGTTCTCCTTGTAAGCCATGTGGTCCAAGCTGAACATCCTGTTGGACGCAAGTATCTCAAGGTCATGCTTTTGAGCGGTGAAGAACCTTTCGAGTGTGTTGGACACGGTCTTTACCTGAGACAAGAGCTGCATCTGTTCGGTGTTGATCACGTGTTCTCTGACAGAAATATAATTTGAATACGAACTGAATACGATTAAAAATATCATAAATAAAGACACGACTACGATTAAACTGACTTGCCAGACATTACGCATAATTACCTCCTGATAGTTACTATCAGTTTACCATAGATGATGCCGGTTACGCCAAAAAAGCCACTGAAAAACAGTGACTTAAGTAGCTTATTCTTGTGGACAAGGCTTCTTGAAAACGCTTGACTTGAGCTTATCTGCCACTACTTTAAGCGTAGGCATGAAAAGCGAAACCAGTGTGACAAGGATCAGCGCCTTTGCAAGCGGTGAATGATAGAATATTTCAAAATCGCCATCCGAAATATTGATCGCCTGTCTGAACGACTGCTCCATCGTGTTGCCGACGATAACCGCCAAGATGAGTGACGATGTAGGAAACTTGACTTTCGCCATGAAGAATCCTACGACACCGACAAGCAGTAAAATATAGAAGTCGACTACCGAGTTTGAGATGGCATACGTGCCGACAAAAGCCAGACCAAGTATGATCGGATAAAGCACTTTTGCAGGTACTGCTAGGACTCTGACAAGTAGACCGGCCATAGGGATGTTGATGACTGCGAGTATGAAGTTACCCACGATCATACTTGCGATAAGACCCCAAGCCATTTGAGGGTACTGGGTGAAGAATAAGGGACCAGGCTGAATACCAAGCATCAATAGCGCACCCATCATGATAGCCGTAGTTCCCGAACCGGGAATACCTAGTGTGAGCATTGGAATGAAGGCACCGACAGATGCGGCGTTATTGGCAGCTTCTGGTGCGGCAAGCCCTGTGATGTTCCCTTTACCGAATGAATCCGGATCTTTTGACATCTGTTTTTCGTTGTTATAAGCCATGAGTGATGCCATCGTGCCGCCCGCACCGGGTAGAGCACCTACAAAGAACCCTAGAGGAGTCGACCTGAGTATCGCTTTCCACGACTGCTTCCAATCGTCTTTAGTGATCCATATCTTGCCGAACTTCGTCTGTGGTTTGATATGGCCTGCATTGATGTCCTTATAAGCCTTAAAGACTTCACCAAGCGCATATAGGGCGATGATGATTACTAAAAAGTCGACTCCGGACTGAAGTTCCAACATACCGAAAGTAAATCTCGATATACCGGACTGCGCATCGATACCGATGGTCGAAATCATCAAACCAAGGGCCGTGCCGATGAGTCCTTTGATCAAATTGCCCTTACTCATTGACGACGTCATCGCAAGTGCTGCGATCATGAGTAAGAAATATTCGGCTGGGCCGAACTTAAGTGCGAATTTTGCCACAGGTACTGCCAGAACTACTAAAAAGAATACAGAAACCAACCCACCGATAAACGATGCGATACCGCTGATCGCAAGCGCAGCCTCCGCCCGCCCGTTTCGAGCCATCGGATAACCGTCAAAGGTTGCCGCAAGCGCAGCTCCGTCTCCTGGAGTGTTGATCAGGATCGAACTACGCGATCCACCGAACATGGCTCCGTAATACACACCCGCCATCGTAATGATCGCTCCCGTCGGCGACATCGAAAATGTCATCGGAAGCAGCACAGCAACACCGGTTGCCGGACCTAACCCCGGTAGCATTCCGACGATGGTTCCCAAAATACCACCTAAGGTGATTAAAAGAAGATGATAGGGCTGTAGAGCGACCATCAATCCTTGAAATAAATATCCTAATACGTCCATCTTTTCCTCCTACCAATTTACAAATGGCATCATTGGTAAACTGATACCTAACATATAAAAGAACACATAGTATACAACCAAGCTGAAAATCAGTGCTACTATCAAGTTTCTTATTCTTTTTTCCGGTTCAGTCACAAAGAGATTGATCATCATAAATACTATAGTAGAAATCACATATCCAAAGTGTTCAAACATAAGAGCATAGATAATTCCGCTGAGTACTGTGATACTGATCATTTTGTTTCCTTTGATGTCATCAGCATCTCTGTTGCTTTTAGAGATACTGAACGCCTGCTTAAGCTCAGTAGGATTGCTTCTTAAAAGCACTATCACACCCATCAAAACCATAAATCCGGCAAGCATAAAAGGAAACATTGAAGGCGCAAAAGGATTACCTATTGGGCTTCTTCTGATATTGAAGGCAAAAATCCCATAGACGATTCCTAAAACTATGGTGATAAGGCCAATTAAAAAGTCGTAATTCGCTGTCTGTTTATTTTCCATGCCATCCTCCATAGGTTCAGGAGGCGATACCGCCTCCCATGCCTAAGTATTATTTAACTAGTAGACCTATTTCAGCCAATACACTTTCATATTCCTTGTTTGTCTCATGTAAGAACGCTGTAAAGTCAGCTTGATTCTGATAAGCATCCGCCCAACCATGTTTCGCTCTTTCAGCGTTCCACTCGTCAGTCTTAACCATTGCTTCTAGCTTTTGCGACCAGTAGTCCACAGCATAGCTTGGCATGTTAGGAGCGCCGAACAGACCTCTCCAGTTTTCAAAGGATGCGTCGATTCCTTGCTCCATGCAAGTCGGAATTTCTGCTAAAAGACCTTCGCCAACTCTTTGTGTTCCCGTATGGGCAAGTGCTTTTAAATCACCCGACTCAAGCAGTGTCTGTACATCGCCAAGACCTGTTGTAAGTAGGTCCACGTGACCTCCTAGTATTTGAGCTGTAGCAGTTCCGTCTTGGAAGCTGATATAGTCGATTTCTTTTAAGTCAGTTACACCTGCTGCTTTTGCAATGATTAGGAACTGGATATGGTCCATACTTCCTGCAGAAGAGTTACCACCGATTTTTACGCTCTTTGGATCTTCTTTTAGCGCGTCCATCACTTCTTTGATTGTCGAGTATTTTGAATCCGCAGGTACGACAAATGCGCCGTAGTCTGTAATCAGTCTGGCAAGCGGTGTTGTGTTTTCGTAACTGTATTCACTTGATCCGTTTAAGTTGATCAGTAAAAGTGGTGCTGAATAGACAGAAACCAGTTTGTCAGAGCCATCTTGCGTCTGCATGTAGGCTAGGTTTACACCACCGCCACCACCGGAATTGTTTGTGATAGGCATTGGAACATCAACCAGTTTAGTGTCTTGAAGCACTTTTGCAGTTGTACGGATGGTTAAGTCCCAGCCACCTCCTGCTCCGCCTGGAGCGATGAACTCAAGTGAGCCTTTTGGATAGCTTGCTCTTGCATCGGCACTTGTTCCTGCACTTCCGTCTTGTTGAGCACAGCCTGTGAGTAACATGACACCTACTAGTGCTACCGCTGTCACTTTTGACAGCCATTTCAATCTTGCTTTCATTAATTAGTCCTCCTTCATATTGTCAAAAGCCCATGCGGCTTTTGAAGTTATATATAATTGCAACGCTTCCAGTGAATGTGCCTTAGATCTGGCACATGCAAAAGCATCTTCACTGCATAAAAAACAGGTTCTTTGCTTACCATTAAACTGTGTTCTTAAAAGCGGTTCGCTACTTTGGTGATAGACATCAAAATCAAAGGTTCTTCCGCAGTGATGCTCGTCCTCGAGTGTCATAAGCTTTTTCTTCACGCTTGATCCGTCCGCCATTACCTCGAACACCGCCAAGTGTTCTATGATATCAAATTGCGGCTCGTACACTTTGTACTCCCAAAGATTTTCCCCCATGACCTCTTCAAAACATCTTATCCCTAGTTCAAAGAGAAGCTTTGATTGATCCGAAAGTTTTATTACGCCAGGTATGTTGATTCTAAACACAACGATTGTATTCCTTGTGTTTTTAGAAAGCCCACTGATCCATTCATATTTTAGGTCTCTATACTCTAACATTTCACTAAGCATCACTATCAATATCCTTCACTGCCATGATCCTATCGATAATCGTACCGTCCCTGTATTCAACTTTGGCAACCACCCTGTCTGTAAACTCAATGGGATTTGCAGACCCGATCAACACATTCACCATGTCAAGGAGCGACTCGATGCTGACAGTTTTGACTCCTGCATTTGTCAGTTGTTCCATGATATCTGCCCTTTTAGGATTTACTGCGATTCCCCTATCGGTTACAAGCACATCCACACTGCTTCCAGGCGTTATCACGGTTGTCACCTTTTCGACAACCGTCGCGATTCTACCTCGGTATAGCGGAGCTACAATGATCGTACACTTGGCACTTTCAGCAGTATCGCAGTGCCCGCCTGAAGCACCCATGACCACACCGTCAGACCCGGTCATGACATTGACATTAAAGGACTTATCGATTTCAAGCGCGCTTAAGACCACATAATCAAGGTTTGTCGTAATCGGTCCCATATTGAAAGCGTTCGCATAGGTTGAAGCGCTGATCACATGATGGTTGGGGTTTCTGAATACCGAATCCACTGCCGCAAGATCAAAGCTCTGTACATCGAACAAATGTCTGATGAGTCCTTTTTCGTGCATCGAAACGATAGGCTCGGTGATACCACCAAGTACGAAACTTGCGGTGATGGAGTCCTTTAGCATCTTTTCTTCTAAAAATCTGCTGACTGCAAGCGATGCTCCACCGGACCCGGTTTGGAATGAAAATCCTTCTTTATAATATTCCAGGTTTGTAATGACTTTTGCCGTCTGCTTTGCAATTAGAATTTCTTTCGGGTTCTTAGTAAACCGTGTGGCACCCGATGCTATACCGGCAGGATCTCCTATCCTGTCTAGCACGACCACATGGTCCACCTGGGTCTGAGAGATGGGACTAGGCATATTGGGATAATCCACAAGATCATCGGTTAGCAGCACCACCTTATCGGCAAACGCCGCATCGACCATTGCATATCCTAAAGAACCGCATTTGGTATTTTTGCCATGACCGTTTGCGTTACCCATCCTGTCGGCACTAGGAACCGCCAAAAATGCGATGTCTATCTTCACGTCGCCGGCTTCAATCGCACGCGCTCTTCCACCATGCGACCTGATGATCACAGGATTCTCAAGTCCACCTCTTGAAATGAACTGCGCAAGTTCACCGCGCAAGCCACTCGTATGGATGGAGGTGATCGTTCCGTCCTTTATCCATTTGATAAAGGGTGAATGAACGTTGCCAAGCGAGCTTGCGAAAATCGTCAAGTCCTTGATTCCCAGCTCATGTATCGCTTCAATCACCTGATTGACTGTGAGGTCGCCTTCTCTAAAGTGATGATGAAAGGAAATCGTCATGCCATCCCTTAGTTGAAGGGCTCTGATCGTGTCTGTAATCGAGTAATTTACTTTATCGTAATTCTCATATCTTTTGATTGTTCTACCGTGCATCCGTACTTTAGTCATTGTCTACCACCTTTGTTGCTCCAGCGAGTTGAAGAATTCTGAGGGCTCTGTCGATAATGGGCTTATCAACCATTTTGCCACGAACGGTAAAGACACCCAAACCTTCAAGACTGGCCTTTTCTGCTTCTTTTTCAATTTCTTTCGCATAGTCGATTTCCTTGGCAGTAGGCTGATACACCTCGTGAACAATATCGATTTGTCTAGGGTTGATCACTGACTTACCGTCAAAACCAAGCTGATGGATCAGTTCTACCTCGGTCTTGAAACCGTCCATATTGTCAAGGTCTGAGTAAACCGTATCAAGCGCTGCGATACCGCACGCCCTAGCTGCGTTAAGTATTTGAGACCTAGCATGTAAAAGTTCTATCCCACCAGGTGACCTTTTCGTTTTAAGGTTTGTGACATAATCCTCCGCGCCAAGTGCTATGCCTATCAGTCTGTTGGATGCCTTGGCTATCTCATAGGCGTGGACGACGCCCAGCGGACTTTCGATAGCGGCCATCATTTTCACCGATCCTGGCGGCTTGTTGTTGACTTTCTCTTCTCTTTCGATCAATGCTTCAACATCGATGATGTCCTGAGCCGTTTCAGTTTTTGGAAGCCTGATCACATCGACTCCGGCCGCTACCATATACTTGATGTCCTCTTCACCAAAAGGTGTGTCAAGTCCATTGATTCTAACCACTACTTCGCAGTTGATTTTGGGTAGCGAGGTTAGCCCATGATAGACAAGCAGCCTTGCCGCATCTTTTTCGGTTATTGAAATAGCATCCTCCAGGTCAAACATGATAGAGTCCGCGCCGTAGATATGGGCATCGGCGATCATACTTGCCGAGTTTCCTGGAACATACAGCATGGTTCTTCTCAATCTATCCATTGTGCGCCTCCTCGACCTTGCAAGCGCGCCTGATCGCGCAGATGGTTCTTGCACTGATCGTGCAGTCAAGCGCACCTTTATCCACCGCATTGACAATAACTCCAGTTACACCATGTTCATTCAATAGGTCTTCTATCAGTCTTTCAATATGTTCGCCAAACTGCTTTTGAACGGCACTGGTCAGATAAATGACATTCTTATTTGCCGTACCCTTTTCAAGCCTTATTGAAATGTCGCACGAATCCATCGTACCCGCGCTAGCCGCCTTTACAAATTCCATACGTTACTCCTTTAATGTCTCTTACCTCTTTTAAGCCGAGCCGACAGGACCTTTTTTCCGTCTTCGGAAGTTAAATAGTCATACGTCGTATCAGGCACCAGTCTTTTAAGCTGCGTCATGTCCTTATTCATCACAAGCTCACGTACCCTTGAAGCACTTATCGCTACAGCGTCCTCACTCAACCGATCTACTTCGATCACCTCTATGCCGTAGTCGCCTAATATCTTTTTCATCGTCTGATTATAGGCATTTGTCACTGCACAATAAGGTTCTGTACCTACAAAACGCTTTTTTATACCCAGTGTCTTGCTGATATAAGTTGCGAACAAACGCAAATCAATTTCTGCGAATCGACTTGTCGCCTCCTTGGTATCCTCGCTAAAATAGCTTGGAAAAGTCGCGCTAGAAATCACATAGTCAGATCCTTCGATTACATAGACATTGTTCAGATGCGACACGCCAGCCTGTACAAGTTTTAGTCTTGCTTCATAAGGTACAGCTGAAACATCCTCCTTCACAACCCATACGAACAGATAGTCACATTTTTTAGCGGCTTGTTCCACCAGGTAAAGGTGTCCGAGAGTAAATGGATTTGCATTCATGACAATCGCACCCACATCTTCGACACAGACTTTAAAATCGGATAACTCTTCCACATAGTTTGCAATGCCTCTTGGATTGCGTTCAAGCAAAACGATATTGCCTGTACCGCGAACAACTTCAAAGAATCCAAGCTGCTTGAAGGTTTTAGCATTGAAGCTACTCGTAAATACGTAGACATTCTCGAAGCCTGATTTGTAGATCGTTTGAATCACAAAGTCGACGATCCTCGCAATCGCATTGCTTCCTTGCGCTTTTGGTGTCACTGCGACAGAACGGATACTAGCTCCGAATACCGATGCTGTAGCAATCAATTCGCCTGAATCGTAAAGGCCATAGGTGCTTTCAACAGACCTATCAAGACTGATTCCGCACTCCCCAAGCAGTGCGACGACCTCTGCCCTTCTTACAGGGTCAGTCATATTCACTTGTAGTATTTGACCGTACATAAGATTTCCTCGCAGTTTTCGCAAAAATGAAGACAAAAAAAGATCAGTATATAAAATCAAATCGCTTTGATCTCATATACTGATCTTCTGGGGGTTACCCATCATTAAAAGTATGATTCACTTGTCGGACCGTCACCCTCATTGTCTGAATTTCTCATCAACTTGGTATGACCACTTTTATCTTAAAGGAAAAATTAAAAATATGCAAACGTTTTTCTTACAAAAGATTAAAAATCATTTTTGTCCTGATCGATAAAATAAAAGAACACACTGACCGCTAATAAATCAGCCGCGCCACCATGACTTACCCTGTTAGATTTGCTCCACTTGATGTAGGCGTCATACCTCTCCCTACCGGCATCGGTGGTAAGATGTCCTGATTCAATCACTTCCATCGCCATTTTCTGACTCTGATTCAAGGTCTCCTGATTGTGTCTTCCAATCACATTCGAATCGCTTAAACTAGTGATGATTTTTAAAAGGGCGACTAACATCGCATCATTGATATTCAACCGAGACTCAGTGATTGCTTCGTTTAAGGCGCCATACCCCACAACCCTTGCATGATAATAACCGGACAATGCTTCTCCGCGTGCCCCGAGCAGTCCATATTTCCTGTACTGCCGACCGCCATAGGTTTCTGATTCCTTAAGCTCTACCATACCCAGCTCATTTTTTTCTTTTACATATCGGTGTACTTTTTCACCTACCTGGTCCACCCAATCTTCCCTATACCCATCCTTCAGTACAGCTGCCGCTGCGCAGCTGACAAGACCCAAGGCGTAGATCAGACCCTTATGTGTGTTGATGCCGTTCGTCGACCTGAACATCTCTTTTTCTGCGAGCATGCCCTTGGGTTTGAGCAGATTTAACATTTCATCATCACGATGGTCATCAAGTCCATAGCTGGCACACGTGGTAAAATACGGCCCCAAAACAGAAGCGCTATCCATAAACGTATAATAGTCCATATCATCGTGGGCGCCGGTATCGACCCTGTCCACCAGTCCCGGTTTAGGTGTCGCAGCTACTTCATATAGCAAGGCCTTGACTGCAAGTGCCCCAATTCTCTTATCCATTCGACTTATCATCATCCACACCTCTTTTCATATAATTTTCAAAATAGCACATAAAGAGAAATAATGCAATGCCCTTCATGACTTTATAGAACTTCACTATACTTATCTATTCAATTCTGTATTATACTATAAGCATATCGAATAAAGGAGAATCCTATGAACAAACTCAGCATCAATAGCAAACTGCTCTTATGGACCGCCGTTATGGGAGGGATCGCGTTAGGTTTTGTCTTAATCGGATCACTCACAAGCCCCATCGTCATGATCGCCCTGCAGTCAGTTTATATCATCGGAATTTTTATACTCAACTATTATTCAGTCACCAAACCCAATAAAAAATCCATCTCTTATGTGAGCTCACTCGCAGACGGACAGCTAAAGCTGAACATCTCCTTAAGCGGTTCAAAGGAGTTTAGCGATATTGGAAAAACCTTACGCAAGATCGACGAGAACAACGAGAACATCTTTGACAATGTCATCGTCGCTTCCATCAACACCACAGAAATCGCTCAAAAGCTGATTGAGTTTTCCAGTCAGAATAAATCCAATCTAAAGAATATTTCTGACACCTTCAGTGAGATCGTTGAAAGCAACATCACCATATCCACAGCGATTGATGAAACCAACCATCACCTCAGTGACATCGGCGTGCTGACTCAAAATATCGAAAAGGTCATCGATAACGCGCTGACAGCGGCACAAACTTCAAAAACCGCATCCCTGGGTGCGAATCATAAGATCAACGATACCCTGAACTCTTTTTCTGCTGTCAACCTATCCATTTCAGAAATCAAGGACATCATCATCACCTTGGCTGAAAAATCCCGTAAGATCGATGAGCTATCGACAAATATCGAAGCGATCGCCCAACAGACCAACTTGCTCGCCCTAAACGCATCGATCGAAAGCGCGAGGGCTGGAGAAGCAGGCAGAGGATTCGCAGTTGTCGCAGAAGAAATCCGAAAATTATCTGTCAGCACCGATTCGGCGCTCTCAGAGATTCACGATATCGTCGATCAGGTACTCGATACCATAGAAACCGCCGAGAGCACAGCGGATTCAACGGTTAAAAAGAGTGAAGAGGCTTATGATTTCGCTCAAGCGACGGTTGAAGCCTTATCTCAAATCGAGAAGAATTCGGATAATACAGAAACCATGGTTAAGAGCGCTTTTGATGATCTAAAAACATTGGATTCAAGCCTCAATAAGATCATCTCCAACACGAATCACCTGCACGAACTGTCGATTGACACAAAGGAGCGTTCTACAGAATCGGGGGTGCTCGTTTCGGCCCTAGATGAGAGCTTTAATGTTCTTGACGGATCAGTCAATGAACTTGGCAACTCCTCAGAAAAATTCAATCAGTACGTCATCAACAACACGACGGACAAAACACTCAAAAAGAACTTAGAAGACCTGACAGCCGAGTTCGATAGTCTTCTCGACCAGGACTCGATTGCAAAAGCGCAATATAAGTTCGGCATAGACCAGTTCCAAATACTATCAAGCAAAGGTGTTATCCTAAAGGCGACCGAAAAAGAGGCGATCGGGCTCAATCTTTTCGACTTGTACCCTCCCTATGGAGAGTTCTTTAAGAGCAAATCAAAGACCATCCTGTTCACTCCTATTGTCACACGACTTGATGGTAAATACGCTAGATTCGCAGCAAGCCTAACACCGTCAGGCGATGGACTCATGATCGTCGAATATACCTTTAATCACGTTAAGTAATCCTACACACTTAAAAAGCCATCTATTCTCACGAATAGATGGCTTTGTTTTGGTTATTTATCTGCGATACTGACAGTACGTATTCTTCCCTTGATCGGATTTGTTTTTAAGGCTTCCAATACCAGCATTCCTTTATCATTGAGGATTTCAACATAGGTAGATACGTCAAGAATATTGATGATCCCGATATCACTTGCCTCAATCCCGTCGAGGGCGCACAAGCCGCCAACAAGATCGACAGCACGCATTTTCGTCTTTTTGCCGCCTTTTATATGAAGCTTAAGAATTCCCTTGTTAACTTCACTGCCTTTGGTCTTTTTCTCTTCAGGCAACGAACCCGCCTTCAGGTAAAAGTGTTTTTTCGCTTCCTCGATCAGCTCTTCAAGAGGCTTATCCACTTGTGGAATCTCCCGGCCGATATAGTCGACGATTTCTTCCATCGCAGTTTTTTCATAAGTTGTGACAAAGGTAATCGCCTTGCCTGCCATACCGATTCTTCCGGTTCTTCCGATTCTGTGTACATAGCTCTCCTGCGTGTTTGGAACGTCGAAATTGATGACTAATCCGATATTGTCGATATCGATTCCCCTTGCCGCCACATCCGTAGCAACCAGGTATCTGAACTTGCCGTTTCTAAACTTATCCATCACCTTTAGCCTGTCACGCTGTTCCATTCCACCATGGATCTTATCCGCATTGATACCGTCATCGTTTAGCGACTCACAGATTTCCTCAACCGCCAGCTGAGTGTTGCAAAAGATCATGCAGCTCTCAGGATTTTGAGTGATCAGTACCTGCTCAAGCACATGGCTCTTGTCATTTTGTCTCACACTGATCTGTGTCTGTTCGATACGGCTGATGGCGGGACTTGCATCCTCAATTTCCACATGTACGGCAGACTTCATATATTTTCGGCAGATTCTTTCAATATCATCAGGCATCGTAGCAGATAAGAGAATACTGCTACGACCTTTAGGAAGCGACGAGATGATCTGATCGAGCTGTTCGATGAATCCCATTCTCAGCATTTCATCTGCCTCATCGACTACAAGAAATCTTACTTCAGAAACATCCAGCGTCCCTTGTTTGAGGTGGTCGATCAGTCGTCCGGGAGTCCCCACTACAATATGCGATTTTTGCTTCAGTTGCTTTTCCTGTAAATGAAATGGCGACTTGCCGTAGACCGGTACCACCTTTAAACGCTTGAACCTTCCGATATGGAACAAGTCTTCTTTCACCTGTACTGCAAGCTCTCTTGTCGGAGTAATGACCATAGCCTGAGGCTTGTTCTCATCCCACTCGATCATTTCGCAAAGAGGGATTCCAAACGCCGCCGTTTTTCCACTGCCAGTCTGCGATTTGACGATAATGTCCTTTTTAAGTAAAAAATCAGGTATCACTTTGGCCTGTACTCCTGTAGGATGGTCGAAGCCCATCAGGTCTATGGCTTTTAATATATCTTCACTCAATGTATAATCTTTAAACTTTGCTGTTTTCATTACTTACTCTTTTCTTGTCAAAAGTTGATAGATTCAAGTAATCATTATATCATACATCGATACAAATGCATTAACTAATTAAGATAAGGAAGACTCACTGTGAATACAACCCCTTCGTCGGGCTTGCTTTGACATTCGATTTTGCCACTTAAGACCGTTGTCACCAGATTGTTGATCACGCTCAGCCCTAAGCCGCTGCCTCCATCGCCGTGAGAAGTGGAATAGAAAGGAGTGAATATGTTTGGTAGAACCTCATCCTTGATCCCTCGTCCGTCGTCTGAATAAACCAGTTTTATCTGATCGTTTTCCTTTAATACAGCTATTTTGATATGTCCTTCATCAATGCCTTTAAATCCATGCTGCAACGAATTCATCAAAAGATTGGTGATAATTTGTGAGTACGCCCCGGGATAACTGTTGATTACAATTTCGTCCTCGCATTCCACTTCGATATGGTGGTTTGTACGTTTATAGCTAGCCCTCAAGTTATCAAGCACTTCATTTACATAGCTACCTAAGTTGAACTCCCTCATTCTAAGCCCCGACTGGTCCACTGCCACTTCCTTAAAGTTCTCGATGAGCACGGCGGAGTGTTCCAGATTACGCTGGATAATTGTCGCAGCTTCTTTGATCGACGATAACGCATTCTTAAAATCTTCTTTCTCCAACCTGCCTTGGTTCAAGTCCTCTAGTAAGCAATCCACTTCATGGTTTAGGTATGTGCTTGTCGTAAAGGAGACCCCCACAGGAGTGTTGATTTCATGGGCGACACCCGCCACAAGTTGACTGGTCAAGCTCGTCTTGGCGGTCTGGATAAGTTCCTCTCTTGTTTTTTCAAGTGCATCAAGGGTACTTAACAGTACATCGTTCTTTTCGATCAACTCCGCTTGCGATTCTTCGGTTTCAGCAAGGGATGTCTCAAGCATCTCATTGGTCCGATTCAACTGGTTTGTTCTTTCATTTACAAGATTCTCGAGCGCGTCGTTGAACTTATGAAGCTCGAGTGTGCTGATTCTGATTTCATTGGCCATAAATTTGAATTTTTCTGCAAGTCTGCCTACCTCGTCCTTTGAGTCTATATCGATTGTGGCGTCGTAATCTCCATTAGTGAGTGCCACCATGGCGTTTTCAAGCTTTTTAATCGGTCTTGTGACACTTAAGGCGATGATTGAAGTTAACATCATGAGGATCACAATTTGTATCAATGTATCGTAAATTCTTATTCTTAACAAGTGTTTCAGGTCTTCAATGAGATAATAGTCGGTCGCACCTATTTCAATCCAGCCGATCTGCAACTCATCAATAAAGACCCCCGCCCTATTCTTGATGACATGCTCCACCTGATAAGGCTCACCCTCCTCGTACCTTGCATAGACTTCACCCCTATTCAGATCGGTCACGACAATGCTTGCAACTATTTTTCTCTCAAACATCGCATCTACCAGAGTCTTCACTCCCTGAAGATTATAATTCCATAAGGGATCGGATACGGCAAGCGAAGCTATTTGGCTGGTCAAGATCAGTTCCTCGTCGATTGATTCTGCAATTCGACGTTTATCATCAAGATATCTCATATAACTGATTAGGGTCATGGTGATGATCACAGCAATAATGACAGAAACGGAAAACTTCACCCATATTCTATTTGTTTTAGACATTCTGCTCACCTGTATTATTTCTATCTCGTGCCTGTAATTTGCCTTGATTGCATTATTCATACTATCGTATACCCATTATCGGCAGTCAGCAGACAAAAACAAAACCACTCTTTTGAGTGGTTTAAACGCTTAGTCCAGATCCATGGAATTAAGCAATGTTCTTAGCTCGATGAGCTCCTCTTTACTTAAGGTGACCCCTTTTCCCATTTTTGAATGCTCGGGTGCCCAATCGCGTAAATCATATTTTCCCGGTCTATCGTTCCAGCTTATCCTATTCAGTTCTTTAGACCATCCTTTGCTGTTTTCAGAAACCTTACCGATGGTCTCGAGTATCTCGTATTTCAAATCTGCCATATAAAACTCCTATTTTTCTTTGTTTTGCACAATTGTGATCGATAATGCGCCGACAACCATAATTCCTACTATCACTAAAACTATCAGGACCATAAGTTCTATCACCTTTCGCTTCTAAAGTATTTTCCTATCTCCATTATACTTGAATCCTGTCTTATTAACCAATCGAAACTGTGTTTTATCACTTTGTTCACGCAATTGTAACAATTCGACATATTCACGCATTTGATTTTATGTTAAATTAGTAACGTAGTATCTAAATACTGAGGGGGAAATCATGGTCATTATCAAGTATGTCGTATCGATGGGTCTTTATTTTATTTTTCTTTTAGCACTGGTTGAATTTTTCAGAAAGCATGTCAAAATCGCTCACTTTGCTGTAATAGGGTCCTTATTCACATTACCGCTTTGGATTATCGGCGGCATGCAAGGCTGGTTTCGCTGGGCGAAGAACCTGAGCGTCATCCTACCTACCATATTTGTCGGGATAACAAGGATCGCCTACACTTCGCCTAAAACCACAAGGCTTTATGAAAACTTACGAAAACACTGGGTTTTGGTCGTTCTTTATGGCGTCTTGTTCTTAAATATACTGGAAGCCACGATAAAGGATGTCGCACTCGGAAACTACATGAACGCAATTTGCGGAGCCCTGCTGTGTGTGACGATTCCACTGCCGTTTAAGCGCTGGAAATTCAGCCAAGATACCGGTGATCTTCTCGCTTACACTGCGATTGGATGGAACTTCATGTACACTACATGGAACGCTTGCTTTGTCTACGGAGAAGGAGCGACTTTTTTCGCCAGTTCACTAGTGATTCTACTCGCTGCGGAATTATATCCGGTATTTAAAAAACGACACGAGCTGTATATTATGGCACGTATCTATACCTTGGCGACGCACTTGGTCATCAGGTCGTCTTTCCCAAACCTGTTTCCGACCGTGATGAACGCTTCGACTTGGTTTAACCCAGCTGTTCTAAAAGCATGGGGAACCATCAATATCGTGCTCATGGTCCTCTTTGTCATCTATGAGTTTGGGTATAAGCGATATAAAACCACCATTTAAATGCAAAACCAAGCCACTGTAGAATGCACACTACAGCGGCTTGGTTTTTTTGTCAGTTAATCGATAAATTCATGCAGTATCGATTTCACTTCATCGACTGTACCTGCGCTTAAGACTTCATCGACCAGCTTCTCACAGTCTTTTTTACTTAGTTTTCGTATCATCGCTCTAGTAGGAAGAACAGAGATCGGCGCCATCGATAGTTCATGTATGCCAAGACCGATTAAAAATGGAACCATCATCGGGTCCGATGCCGCTTCGCCGCACATTCCAACCCACTTACCATGCTTTCTGGCAGCTCTAATGACATTTGCAATCAGACTGAGCACGGCTGGATCAAGGTGCTGATAAAGCTCTGTCAAGTTCTCATTCATGCGATCTGCGGCTAAAGTGTACTGAGTCAAATCGTTTGTACCTATGCTGAAAAAGTCCACATGCTTGGCAAACTGCTCAGCAAGTACGGCAGTAGATGGAATTTCAACCATGATGCCGATAGGAATATCCTTGTCAAATGCAGAGCCCTTTTGTTCAAGCTCACTCATCACTTCTTTCACAAGTTCTTTTGCCTGTAAAAACTCGTTGATGGTGGCGATCATAGGAAACATCAATTTTGTCGGTCCATATGCGGATGCTCTCAAAACCGCTCTTAGCTGCTGTTTGAACAATTGGGTTTCTTTGAGACAAATGCGTATCGCACGATAACCTAAAAAAGGATTTAGTTCCGGTTCGATATTCAGGTAATCCACCTGCTTGTCACCGCCTGCATCCAGAGTTCTGATGATCAACGGTTTACCATGCAGTAGCTGAATCGTCTTTTTATAGGTGGCAAATTGTTCCTCTTCAGTCGGTGCGCTTGTTCGATTCATGAATAGAATTTCAGTTCTAAACAGCCCGACTCCTTCACCGTCAAATGATGAAACCAGGCTTGCCTCCTCGGATTTTGCGATATTGCACGCCAGCTCTAACGAGTAACCGTCCAGCGTGATTGTGTCTTTACCGCGCACACCCTCAAGCTTTTGCTTTTCTTCGTATTCATCTGCCATGAGCTTTTCAAATGCTACTTCTTGATCGTCGGTCGGATTAAGGACATACTCGCCTGTGCTACCGTCAAAAGCCAGTTTGGTTACAGATGCCTCCTTAATAGCTGACACTATCCCCTTTGCCCCTACAATCGCCGGTATCCCCATCGTTCTGGCAATAATCGCCGTATGTGAGGTTTTATTGCCCATTTCCGTGATAATTCCTTGAACATAACGTTTGTCGAGCTGAGCGGTATCTGAAGGAACAAGATCGTTTGCAATCAGGATGACTTTGTCATCTTCAATAAAACTTCTTTTTTCCTTACCTAACAAGTGACCGAGTAGTCTTGCAGTTACATCCTTTAAGTCTGTCGCCCTTTCTCTTAGATACTCATCTTCAATCAGTTCGAATAACTTTAAAAAACCGTCTGTAATTCGCACAACTGCAATTTCAGCCGCTACCTGATCCGTCTGAATCATCTCTGTAATTTTTCCAAACCACTCCGGATCGCTTAAAATCATGATATGGGCATCGAATACTTCGGCTTCCTTTTGTCCGATACTAACCGCCGTATGCTCCCTTAAACTAGTGATTTCGACTTCGCATTTAGTTTTAGCATCTCTTAATAAGGTAAGTTCGTCATCAACGCTGACAATGCTTCTTTCTTTTACTTCCACAGGATCAGACTCCCAAAGATAGACTTTTCCTATGGCTATTCCGCCGGATGCAGGTGTCGCTCTCATATTTTCACCTCAAACAAGTTAAGTTAAGTAAAGGCGTACAGAAGCCTGTACGCCTTGCCATTATCATTCGTTAAAGTTATTGTTGAATAACTCTTTTATCGCTTCTACCACATCATTCGCTTGACTTCCGTCTGCTTCGACGAACAGGGACGTGCCCTCAGTGGCTCCTAAACTCAATATGCCGATAATGCTTTTGCAATCCACTTTTTTCTCACCAGATACCAGTTTTACATTCGCATCGAATTTTGCAGCAACTTTTGTCAACATGCTGGCAGGTCTTGCGTGTAATCCATTACCTGCACCTAATTTCACTTCTGATCTAACCATTTTACACCTCGTCCTCTATTTTATCCATATACGTTAGCAAATAATTCTCGGCATCGACATTCCATAAGCCATTCGTAGTCGCTACAAGCTCAGCTAAGCGCTTATATCGTTCATCTGAAGTACCCAGTTTTTCAAAGTCCACTATCGCAGTTAAAGGCATTTTTAGTCCCGTATAAATCAGGTTTTTTCCACCTTCTAAAAATGGCATATTGACAACTGCGTCCGGTGCGGCGTTTAAGCCTCCGATATGTGTAACCATGACAGCAGGGTTGATCTGTCCTTTTGCAGTCTTCACCAGTGATTCAATCATGTCGTCTGTATTACCACCGCTTGTACCAACTAAATGAGTCTGTTTATAATGCACATTGTAAAAATTGAACGGCGCGCTAAACTCAGTATCTGTCGGTCCTGCGAAGAAGTTTAAGCATCCATCTTGTCTTAACAGTTTATCGCCAGTTTCAATAAGTGGGGCGATTGGAGCATAGACGAATACATCATCATATCCCTCTTCGTCAGTTAGACCCATCAAATGAGAATACGTATCTACTTTACTGCCATCCACATAGATCAACTTGACCCCTTGCTTCTTTGCATAATCGACAGTAAGGATTTCAGAAGCTCTATTCAGTCGATCCTCGCTGATATCCACAACGACCAAAAGTGAAGGACGTTTTTCTTGATTTAAAATGTAATCGATCGCACCAAGTCCCATTGGACCCGCACCTGCGAGTATTGCCATATTTCCTTGATCTACAATTCCCATATAGTGCTTATAATCACCGAATTTTGTATGATAATGAGCATTATAGGCACCAATGATACAACTCATCGGCTCAGCAAGAGATGCATTGAAAAAGCCTTTACCGTCGTACTTTAACAGACACCCTAGCTCCATTACTTCGTTTGGTATAATCGTTTTTGTCATATTTCCGCCAAAAAACTCATAGGAATACCCGGGCGAATCCGGTTTGCCTTGCCAGTTTAGCGCAGGCTGAATAGAATATAAGTCGCCTTCTTTAAACTGATGCGCCCACTTCGATCCGACCTTTAGAATTTTGCCTGTAAATTCATGACCTGTAACAATTGGATTTGTACTGATATTATTAGGAACTCTGCGATGACCTTCGGCAAGCTTTGCAGCCTTGTACGTAGACATGCATAAACTGTTTGTGATGACCGACGCTAAGATTTCATCTTCTTTAATCTCTGGTAGTTCAAAAGTATCCATCGTGACCTTCAAGGGTCCATGTAGCCTTACACCTTTAACCTTCATATTTCCTCCCTATAATACACTAATCTTCACTTGCTTCTTCAAGTCGTATATCGTATCGAAATCCGGTGATTTAGTACCTTCGACCATTACCTTCGCTGCAGATGTCGCTATTGCCAGCCGAATTGTTTCTTCTATGGGCAAGTTCTTATCCCGTCCGTAGCAGATCGCGGCTAACATGGCATCACCAGCGCCAACTGTGCCTTTAACCGAAACTTTAAGCCCATGAGCCCTATAGACGCAGTTATTCGTGATGAACAGAGCTCCCTCAGCGCCCATCGACACCGCAATCAGTTCGGTTCCGAAAGCCAGCAGTTCTTTTGCCGCTTGAACGACCTCGTCTTCAGTGTCGAGTTTCCTTCCAACATAAAGTTCGAGTTCGTGGATATTTGGTTTAATGATTTTGGGTCCGCTTTTCAGACCATGTTCAAACGCTTCACCATCAGCATCTAAAACGGCCACCGCACCAATTGCCTGGATATCACTGATCAACTCCTGATAGATTGTAACAGGAACCCCTGGGGGCAAGCTTCCCGTCAGTACGACAAGCGACTGGGAAGACAAGTAGTTAAAGACCTGTTTTCTAAAAAGAGCAAGCTGATCTTCACTCACATAAGCACCTGTCTGGTTGATGTCGGTATACGTCTTAGAGTCAGGGTCTACAATCTTTAGGTTGGTCCTTGTCGGTTCACTGGTTTCGATTGCAATGCAACTGATTTTTTCCTCAACAAGACTTTTTTTTATATAGTCACCTGTATCGCCACCAAGAAAAGCGAATACTTTTGTGCGACCGCCTAACCCCTTTACCACTTTCGAAACATTAATTCCCTTTCCAGCAGCATCATACCTTGACTCCGTGATCCTGTTGACATGATTCACCTTGAAATCAGGAATACTTACAGTATGATCAATTGCCGGATTCATCGTCAGTGTAATTATCATTCTGTCCTCCTACGCAAATACAGAAAATCGATTTAAAATCTCTTGAGCCGATGCGGTATTGATGAGCATCGCCAACGTCTCTTCATTACTGATGGATTCTGCAATATTGGAAAGGATCATCATATGCTCATCACCGATTGCTGCGATACCGATGACTAGATGCGCGACGTTGCCATCACCAAAATCAATTCCGTCAGGGTACTGAAGAATCACAAGACCTGTTTGATTAACAAAATGTTTTGTTTCATTTGTACCATGTGGAATAGCCACGCTTGAACCGATATAGGTAGTTGTCACTTCTTCTCTGTTCAACATTCCTGTGATATAGTCGGACTTTGCATACCCGAGATCGACCAGTAGGTTTCCTGCACGTCTAATCGCATCTTCTTTTGATTCAGAAGCCAGGTTGACTTTAACGTTACTGATTGAAAGCACCTCTAGGAATTCTTCGCATATGATTTCTTCTGTTGCGGTTGTCTTCATCTTTGATGCACCGATCAGCTGTACGACAAGATCATCAAGTTGTGGATCGGTTAAAAAGTCAACTACGCCGATCATTTGCGCATCTGGTGCCTTTGCGTGTGCTCTATTCTGTAGTACCTTGTGTGTAATCACCAAATCCTCGTCTCCGGTAAGTTGATCGATCGACATGAAACCGATGTCAAAGCTACCGGTGTACTCCTTTAGTCTTTTAGTGAGTTTTGAGGCACCCATCGCACTTGATCCCATTCCAGCGTCACAGGCAAACCTAATTTTTGAAATCACAGCCGTATCCAGCTTCAAGCTTTCAACCTGATCTACCGATTCGGTTATGCTAACGCCGGTTTGTAAATTCTTACTGACACGTTTCTTTGATTCGATCGATGCTTTTGCATCTTCAAAATCAGTATCTTCAGCAGTTTTTTCGTTTTTGAGCAAGAATGCCGCAACTATAAAACTTAGACTGGTCGCGACGAGCACACCCAAGATAACACTAAGCTGCGAGCCTCGAGGTGCCATAGCCAGTAGTGCGAAAATCGACCCTGGAGAAGGTGTGGCGACAAGACCTGTACCCAAAATCGAGTAGGTGCCTATTCCACCGATACCACCTGCGATGACCGCCAGCAATAAGCTAGGTTTCATTAAAACATAAGGGAAGTATATTTCGTGAATACCTCCAAGGAAGTGAATGATCATAGCGCCTGGTGAAGATTGTTTTGCGACACCTTTTCCAAATAGCCAATATGCCAGAAGAATTCCAAGACCGGGGCCTGGATTTGTTTCAAGTAAGAAGAAGATCGACTTACCGTATTCTGCCGATTCGGCAATCCCTAAAGGTCCAAGGACACCGTGGTTGATTGCATTATTTAAGAAAAGTATTTTACCAGGTTCGATAAACAGTGCGGTTAAAGGAAGTAGGCCATGTTCCACAATAAAACCGACACCCGTTTCCAGTAACCTGTTGACGCTCAGAACGACCGGACCTATGGCAACATAGGATAGTAGGGCAAGACCCATGGCAGTAATTCCAGCACTGAAGTTGTTGACCAACATCTCAAAACCGTTAGGTATGTTTCCATCAACAAGCTCGTCGATTTTTTTGATGAGAAGTCCACCGATCGGTCCCATGATCATCGCACCGATAAACATAGGAATATCAACACCTACTACGATCCCCATCGTCGCTACCGCTCCAACCACAGCGCCTCTTGTGCCGCCGACAAGTTGTCCGCCGGTGAAGCCGATAAGTAGTGGAAGCAGGTATAAGATCATTGGGCTGACTAGAGCCGATAGACTTTCATTCGGTAACCATCCGGTCGGAATAAAGAGCGCCGTAATCAAACCCCAAGCGATAAATGCGCCTATGTTTGGCATGACCATCGCGCTTAAAAAGCGCCCTGAGTGTTGTAACCTTTGTTGTAAACTACCTTCTTTCATATGATCCCTCCAGATGATGCAAGACATAATCCAAATGTTCAATAATCGCATTTTCAAGCAATTGAATGAACACGCCTTTGTTATTTTCCATGATTGCTTGTTTTAGCTGCTTGTTTTCAAAGAGCTGCTGATTGACACTACCCACCAGATTCCTTCCCAGGTGTTCTAGATTCTTTGGAATCAACATCACCATGACATAAGAGGTACAAGCATCTTCTTTGGCTTTTCTTATCAGTCCCATCTGTACATGGTTGACTGATGTCGTGTTGCAGTGCAGTAGCCAGCCCATACCATTATCAAATATGGTCTTTCCTATCGCTTCCCTTTGCATAAGGTCTTTGACCAGAACATCTCCATGATCCGTATCGGCGAGCATTCGGACCAAATCGAAAATCTCCTGATCTTCGCTCGCCTCGCATGTTTCGAAAAAGAATCTTTCTAACATGGAAACCGCAATGGGTATATGATGGCTGATCACCTGAAGTCGTTCTACCAACGATTGATTGTTGGATTCCTCACGACTTGATTGTCTGACCTCAAGCGTCGAAAGGAGCACTTCGATCTTTTTCGCATCTTCTTCCAGAACCAGTGGACTGACCACCACCATCGGACAAGGTGCGTTTTTAATAGGAATAGTTGAAATCATCAAATCGACATCCAATTCCTTAATCTTCTTTTGAATATCTAAAGTAGATAAAACCGAGATGACCTTGATGTTCTTATATAGTTTATTGACTCTTGCCTGTAATAGTTTAGCCGAACCGATTCCAGTACTGCATGCTATCACAGCTTTCCATGGCAATTTGATTTTCTGATTTATCGATTCTATCGCCGCACCGAAATGCATGGTCAAAAATCCGACCTCAGCATCAGGTATCGTTGTTTTAAGTCTGTCTTCAAGCAATGTGCACGATTTCAATGTCGCTTCATAATAGCTCTTATACTGCGTTTTGATCTGATCCAGCAGTGGATTTACAATATCCATTCCCAATCTGATTCTTGTGAGCGCCGGACCTAAGTGATTGATAAGATCGGTTGCCAGACGTTTATGAGAAGAAAGAGAATAACTTGTTTCATCTTCCATTCTCATAATCAAAGCTTCGGCGATATGGACCAGTTCATAGTCATGCACCAGTAAATCCTGTTCTCCCGAAAAAACAGTCCTCCGCTTTGCGCCTTGCAAATGCATTGTTATATAGCCAACTTCATCATCAGGTACAAAGATCCCGAACTCTTTTGCTGTACACGTGACGATTTGTTTTGCTACGTCATATTCAGGTGACTCTTTCAATTCTTCAAGTAAAACGGTGTCAAAGTGAATCCCTTCTCCATTTAGTAGTCGCTGAACCGCTAAGGAAAGATGGATGACTAAAGCGACATAGGCGCTGTCAGCTATCTTATATTCGGTTAAGGCTCCAGAACAGTCAATTGCTTTTTCAACACCTGATAAAACACGGTCGCCGATGAAATTCAGTAGACGGTCCTTGCTATCCGGCTCTTGCTCTGAGATTCCTTCTTCAACATATTGGCTTCTGAGCAGTGAAAGCAGGTCCGGTTTTGAAAACGTGTCATTGACAAGCCGCATAATCGCAGCACGCTTATTTCTTTCTGAACCAAGGATTTCGATGCCGTAGCCTGGCTTTCTTAAAACGCCTAGGTTATTACTCTCAAGCCAACTGACAAGTTTGTCCAGATCATTGCTCACCGTCGCCTCTGACACGTTAAATAGTGAAGAAAAATAGTATAGTTTTTGTGATTCATTCGATCTTAACAGCTCTATCAATAAGAACCGTTGTCGTTCAGACGCACTAGACCATTTTTCTACTTGTATGCCGTCAAGCGATTTTGAAAGCAATAGCTTCTGATCAATCGTTCCCTTGATTGTCGCGCCTTTGCCGGTTACTTTCTCGACTTCAATCCCAAACTCAGACACATAACTTTCTATACTAGGCATTTCTCTGATTACCGTTCTCGTGCTGACCTTCAGTTTATCGGCCAACTCTTGATTGGTAAGATAATCCCCGTTTTGCAACATATGTTGAAGCAGCTGCTTCGCCCTTTTACTTAATGCATTCATCTCATCACTCCTTGTGACACACCTGAAGAATATAATTAATTATACTACGGTACACCTCATATAACACCCTAAACTTCTAGATTTATGTCATTCAAGAGAGTGACAACTCTGAATAATATAATTTAAAATTTCAGCGCCTACAGGTAGCAGGCGCTGAAATCGTTCCTATTTTAATCGTTGAACCAGTTGATCATATACAGGATTGTTTACAAAATCCTTAATTGAAATATGTTCCGCCTTAGGGGCTTTCGCCATCGCTCTGGCAGTCAACCTTTCATGGCTGATTACGATATCCGCATCGGATGGAACTTCATCAACCGCACTGTGTTTTACTTCAATCGATAGTCCGGCTGCTTTTAACTTGCTCTTCAATGAAGACGCACCCATCGCACTCGACCCCATACCTGCATCACATGCAAAAATGATTTTTTTAACTTGACCACTCTTCACACCTTTTAAAGCTTTCACTTTTTCTTGTGCATCTTCAAGTTCTTGGTCCGAACCTGAAACTTTGCTTCTTTTTACAAAGAAGGATGCGATAAAGAAGGAAACCGCTGTAGAAATCGCTACTCCGGCGATCACACCAAAGAAACCACCTTTTGGCGTCATTGCAAGTAGTGCGAAAATCGAACCTGGTGATGGTGTAGCAACAAGACCCGCACCCAACATCGTAAAGGTAAGCACACCACTCATACCGCCTCCGATTACAGCAAGTAATAAAGCAGGATTCATCAATACGTAAGGGAAGTAAATCTCATGGATACCACCCAAGAAATGAATGATAACAGCGCCTGGTGCCGATTGTTTGACCATGCCTTTGCCAAACATCCAGTAAGCAAGCAATATCCCTAGTCCTGGACCAGGATTTGTTTCAAGTAAGAAGAAAATTGACTTTCCAAGTTCTGCCGATTGAGCAATTCCAAGCGGACTTAAGACACCGTGGTTGATTGCATTATTAAGGAAAAGAATTTTACCCGGCTCAATAAATGCCGACGTCAACGGTAGTAGACCTGCATTGACGATCAGTTGAACGCCACCTTCTAAAATTGAATTTAGACCTTGAACAAGAGGACCAATTGCTACAAGTCCGGCAAGTGCAAGCAACATACCGACGATTCCTGCAGAAAAGTTATTCACTAACATTTCAAAACCGCTAGGTATTTTTCCTTCAACCGCTTCGTCTACTTTTTTAATGACGAAACCGGCGAACGGCCCCATAATCATAGCGCCTAGGAACATTGGAATGTCAGTACCGACAATCACTCCCATTGAAGCGATGGCGCCAAGTACTCCACCTCTTGTCCCTGCAATCATTTTACCACCAGTATAACCGATCAATAATGGCAACATATAAAGAATCATTGGTCCTACAAGTGCTGCAAGACCTTCATTTGGCATCCAGCCGGTTGGAATGAAGAGCGCTGTAATCAATCCCCAAGCGATAAATGCACCGATATTCGGCATAACCATACCCGACAAGACACGACCGAACTTTTGAATCCGATCCTTAGCAGCCAGTTTTTCACTTGCTGCGATTTTTACTTTTGTAGCTTCCACTGTTTGTCCCCCTTCATTAGAAAACGTGTTATAGGTACCTACTTACCATTTGAATTCATGATGATTATGCACTAAAAAACGTTTTCTTGCCTCCACGACTTATTAAGACTTTGTCATATCTCAGGTGACAAAATTAAAAGGACTTCAAGTTAATGAAGTCCTTTCATCCTGAAGACATAGTCTTCAGGATGGCAGGCTGTAGAGAAAGTTCAAGTTCAAGGAAAAAGAAAACCCTGCGGGCGCAGCGTATACAGACATACGTAAGCGTGCAGGGTTTTTGAATTGACGCAGAAATTGGACTTTGTCTACGGCCTGAAAGGACTTCAAATTAATGAAGTCCTTTTAGTGATGAAACTAGCGTTCCCATGGTAGTTTACCACCATTTTTTTTGATATTCATAAAACCGATCCAAGACATTGCTGATGTTGCAATCGTTACGACTGCACAGATGCTTACTAGCGTGAAAATCCCTTTTGAATGCTTTCCATGACAGCAGGCCTTTTTCGTAGCTTTGGGGTGAAACTCTTTCACGTACTTTGGTATTTTTTTACCTGTTTTTTTATTGTTCATAGCAACTCCTTAAATTGTAATTAGCATGTTAGACCTGTACTATACCTACCCATAAATCTCAAATTATAACTAATTCATCAGAATTGCACCATAAATGCTCAACCATTTATGGCGTGAGTGATAATCAGGGTAGCTAGACTCAACCAGCTGCCAGAATTCACTTGAATGATTCAAATGTTTTAAATGACACAGTTCATGAACGATGATCGCATCGATCACTTCAATCGGCGCTTTGATCAGTCTCCAGTTCAAGTTGATGTTTCTTTTTGACGAGCAGCTTCCCCATCTGGTTTTCTGATCCTTAATGAAGATTCGATTCGGTCTTAAATCAAGCCTATCGCTATAATGATCGACTTGTTCCTTCAGTTTCAATTTTGCCATGTCCTTATACCACTGTATGAGAACTTGATCGATATAAGCGCGTTCAACACTCGGTGCGGTGATTTCAAGAACACTTTCTCTCCTCACTACGCTTGCATGATTTTTACCCTTGTCTTCTTTGGTGACCAGAGACAATACGTTGCCTAAAAACAGCACTTGACGCTCGGGGTCGCTTATCAGGGTATTTCTTTTATTATGATTTAGCTTCATTTTGATTCTATGCTTATCAATCCAGTCCCTTTTTTCATTGATCAAGTCGAACAAGCTCTTTTCACTGGTATGAAAAGGGGTTCTCACCTCAACCACATCCTGCGAAATCAATCGAAGTTCTGTCGACTTTCTGTTTGAATAGTGCACATTGACTTTAAAAGGTAGATGGTCCAATCTATGATGTTTCACTTCTGTCTACTCTCCATTTCCTGCAACACTAAAAATCATAGCTCGATGCCTTTCGATTTCAAGGCTCTTTTGACCCTTGCCAGCTGACTCTTGTTTAAATGCTCTAAACGGTCTGAAACGATCTTCACGATAGCGTCTTTGTTATCCTCATTTAGAATCACCATATAATCCTCCACCCGCTTTCCAAAATCGATAGGTCTGCAAGCTTCTAGGTACTTGATCAGTACAGGATATAATTTATCGTAATAGGACGTCTTGACCTCACAAAGCGCAAGCAAGATCTTAATGCCTGTTACATGCGTAATTAAAGTACCAGTTTCTGTCAAATGGAGTATCTTGTCGATATGGGCATACACTTTTTCATGTTCGATTTTTGCGACATTCCAGATGGCGATCATCGCCCCCCAGACCATACGGTTGTTCTTGCTAGTCAATAGCTTAAGATACTGGTCGATATAGTTTGAGGACAATTGCGGATTGATATAGCCTGCCTCATACAATACTTTTAAGCAATCGCTGGCGATCGATTTATTCTTATCGAACAGATAGCTGGCGATCTCATCCATCCCCGCCACGTCATTTGCAATGGCCAAACCTTTTGCAAGCTCTTGGTTTGGCACTTCACTTCGTATGCCCTTTAAATAAGAAATCTGTTCAATATACGACATAGGTCCTCCTTCATAGCTATCAACTTACAACTACAATTATACCCCATTAACGCATCAAAAACAAAAAAAACAAGGCGAACCGGTCGCCTTGTCCATCCCTAATACAGGATATCAGTTTCTTCCTCTTCTATTGCCATTTCCTTTTCCAGCTCCTTGCCCACCGGCACCGGATCCGTCCTGTAATCTTTGACCGTTACCCTGACCGTTCATCATTTTCTGACCTAGGTTAAACTGGTCTCTCAAGATATGAGTTTGTGTTCCATCACATGCTGCAAGTGCTGCCAAAATCTCGTCCGCTTCCGCTTGAGTCAACTCATCCTTTGCAACAAGCTCTGCTATCCACAACTCTTTTGCACCAAAAGCCGCATCCTTAAAGGCTTCATAGACATCGTACTTTTCTGCGAGTTCACCAAAGGTCAGACCGGACTCCAATTTTAAGTCATAGGCCTCATCCTCTGAAACATCGATTAGATCCGCAAAGATAGAAGCTGGTCCAAATACACCGTCTGCAAATGAGAATACCATCATGCCCATCACCATCATACCTACTAGTGTTACTGCTAAGATTTTTTTCATGTTCTTTCTCCTTTCAATATAAGCATTGTTTGTATAGTCTTATACTACGCTGCTTATGTGACAGAAGTGTGGCAGTTTAATGTAAGTTCACCACTTTCGTCCGATCAGGAACGAATCAAGAACCTTATTTGTTTTTTTCTTTTCCTTAATAGGGGTAATACTGATCGTGTCCCACAACCTATCGTAAAGGGTGGTTCTAATCTGGGCGATATTCAGCTTCTTATAGAGGCTTGAAATGGTAATCAGCCCTTCTATCGTCGCAAGTATTTCAATTGCTGCTTTTTCCACTTCAAGCGCCAGCTCGATTTCGCCAAGATTCACACCACGGTTGAGTATGTTGATGATGATCGCGATAAGAGAATCATAATACGCCGTGATTTCTTCAGCAATATGGTCAAATCGATTTGCAGAAAGTTGAAAAATGGCACTTATATTGGTCGATCCGTTCAAATCGCTACCGATAAGAGCGGATAAGTTCTGATTGCAGTCCAAAATCGACTCAAAAAAACCCTGCAACTGAACTTTGCAAGGATCGTGGTCGATCACATGCCGGTTTATCGTGGACAATACCTCATCTATAATAAGATGCACGCCATGAGCGAGCAGGTCTTCTTTTGACTTGTAATGATAGTAGATAGATGGTTTTTTAATTCCGACTTCATTTGCTATTTGCTCTAACGAAGTATACTCGTAACCTTGAGTAATGAAATACTTCAGTGAAACCCTGCATATTTTATCTTTAGTTGTCATACCTACCTCCGTTAGGTTATTATAACGCGCGTATAAAATTATGTAAAGTTTCGCTCTTGTGATTTTCGGGTTTTACATTATAATGTAAATTGCGAGGTATATACAGATGAAGAATAACACACAATACAAACCATACATAGCTGCAAACACGGTACTTCCAGAACTGACAATCACATCCATCGTTATGGGTATTATACTGGCCATCATTTTTGGCGCTGTAAACGCCTACCTAGGACTAAAGGTTGGTATGACCATATCCGCATCCATTCCTGCCGCAGTCGTATCGATGAGTCTTACACGCTTTTTAATGAAAAGGGATTCGATCTTAGAAAACAACATGGTCCAGACCATCGGGTCTGCCGGCGAGTCACTCGCCGCAGGATCCATATTCACCATTCCTGCGATTTTTATCTGGACATCCAAATCTGGACTTGAAGCCCCTACGCTTGCGACACTCACTGCTATCGCAGTGGTTGGCGGGCTACTGGGCGTGCTGTTTATGATTCCACTCAGGCGGGCACTGATTGTAAAGGAACACGGAGTGCTTCCTTACCCCGAAGGGTCTGCCTGCGCAGATGTGCTTTTAGCCGGCGAGACAAAAGGACAAGAAGCGAAAGCAACCTTTACAGGCATGTTTATCGGTGCAGTGTACAAGTTCTTAACCGATGGCATCCACCTGTTCGCCTCTAGACTTGCCATTACACTACCAAAACCCTATCCTGCTACCATCGGTGGTGAATTTTTACCTGCTATTGTAGGCGTAGGCTTTATCATAGGTAAACGAACAGCAGGTCTTATCCTATCAGGTTCCTTGCTCGGTTGGCTGGTATTCATCCCATTAATCGATGCGGTAGGCTTTGAGTTTACGACATTTAGTATGGCAAGCAGCTCCGTGCTTAACCCTGAGTGGATTTGGAATCAAAATATACGATATATCGGTGTCGGAGCAGTCGCCTTCGGAGGCGCGCTTTCACTGATCAGTTCACTGCCCCTTATCTACAGGACAATCGTAGACACCATAAAGGACTATAAACTGAGCGGGACCCATTCGATGATCAGAACCGAAAAGGATTTGCCCATCACCTCGGTACTTCTTGGCATCCTAATTCTGTTTCTTGCCATGGTGACACTTCCTATTCTAAAGTTGAATATTCTTAGTGCGATCATCGTGATCATACTTGGTTATTTCTTTGCTACTATTTCATCCAGAATAGTTGGTCTTGTGGGCAGCTCCTCCAATCCGATCTCTGGTATGACAATGGCTACACTTATCTTTACTGGTAGCATCTTTAAGCTTTTTAACGATGTCGATAACGACATGATCATGTCCCTATTTATCGTCGGATCCATCATCTGCATCATCATCGCCATGGCCGGGGATACGTCTCAGGACTTGAAAACAGGATTTATCGTAGGAGCCACTCCCATCAAGCAGCAAATCGGAGAGATGATCGGCGTTATCGCATCTGCAAGCGCCCTTGGCTTCGTGTTACTTCTCTTTCATTCGGCATGGGGATTCGGCACACCAGAACTCCCTGCTCCTCAGGCCACACTTATCGAACTGGTCGTCGAAGGAATGATGAACGGCAATCTGCCATGGACTCTGATACTTGTCGGTGTCGGTGTCGGAATCATCTTGGTGGTACTGGATATACCGGTCTTACCCGTAGCGATCGGCCTATACCTTCCAATACATTTATCAACCGTCATGTTTCTGGGTGGACTTTTAAGAAACTGGATCGAAGAAGGATCCTTTGACTGGGACAACCATAAGCGTAAGCTAAAGCTCGATTCCGGCATCTTGTTCTCATCAGGTCTGATCGCCGGCGAAGGCGTCATCGGAATACTGTTCGCAAGTCTTTCCGCTGTAGGCATAAATTTATCCTTGGGAATCGACCTTGGTTTTATGGGAACCTTAAGTATTTTTAGTTTACTCTTCTATTCTCTGATGAAATTTTCTGTTATGTACAACCCCAATAAGTAACCTGTAGCCGAAGCATAAGAGCTTCGGCTATTTTTTTAACGCAAAAAAAAAAATATGAAATGAATATATATACACTTAAAATGTATAATACGCATATTTCGACACTTGTTACACCATGTTAACAAAAACATCCGTACCGATTACTCAATTTTTTTGCAATAAACATGCATATGGACCGTCAAAGCACTTATTTCAACTGTCTACCATTTGGTAGGCACGGCAAAGTTAAATGCACCTACCGATGTTAGGTGACTACCTACCCCTTATATCTATGATATGAAAACGTTTTTCCGTAAGTTGAGGCCTCTTGTTTTCTGTTTGTATTCTTATTATAATCATGCATGTAGAAGATCTTCTCCTGAATGTGCGCACATTAGTGGTTTTATTCAATACTAATTATGAGGGGGAACACTTCATGTCAAATCAAAATGACACTCAAGCGTTTAAGCCGTATATCTCGGCTGATCGTATTATGCCTGAATTCACACTTACATCGATCCTACTTGGTATTATCCTTGCCGTCGTATTCGGTGCTGCTAATGCCTACCTTGGTTTAAAAGTAGGAATGACAATTTCAGCTTCTATTCCAGCTGCAGTTATCTCAATGGGTGTTATCCGCGTAATACTAAGAAAAGAATCAATCCTTGAAAACAACATGGTACAAACCATCGGTTCTGCCGGTGAATCACTAGCTGCTGGTGCGATCTTCACACTACCGGCCTTATACATCTGGTCAACTGAATGGGGATTAGGTGCACCAAGTCTACTTACTATAACTGCAATCGCACTTTGTGGTGGTCTACTTGGCGTATTCTTCATGGTTCCACTTCGTAAAGCTCTGATCGTAAAAGAGCATGGCGTGCTTCCATACCCGGAAGGTACTGCTTGTGCCGAAGTACTACTTGCCGGTGAAGAAGGTGGCTCTAAGGCGAAACTTACTTTCACAGGTCTTGGAATCGGTGCGATCTACAAATTCTTTACAGATGGATTCAAATTGTTCCCAAGTGAAATCGAAACAGCAATCCCTGGTTACCAAGGTGCTGCGATCGGTGCAGATGTATTACCTGCTCTATTAGGTGTTGGTTTCATCATCGGACCAAAAATTTCTGCTTACATGCTTGGTGGTGCCGTAATCGGTTGGTTCGGTTTTATTCCACTAATCGCCAATATCGGTTCAATGGGCGAAGTCATCATGTATCCTGCATCAGTGCCAATCAGCGAACTAGGCTACTGGGGTATCTGGAACTACTACATCAGATATGTCGGTGCTGGCGCTGTAGCATTTGGTGGTGTTTACAGCCTTGTAAAATCACTGCCTTTGATTGTACAAACATTTAAAGATGCGATGAAAGATTACTCAGGCGGTATCGGCAGCATCTCAAGCCTTAGAACTGACAAAGACATGTCGATGAAAGTCGTACTGATCGGTTCACTAACTGTTATTCTTGCAATGGCGATGTTACCGATTATCCCGGTTGGCATCATCGGAGCACTTATGATCGCAGTCTTAGGATTCTTCTTTGCAACTGTATCATCAAGAATCGTCGGTCTTGTAGGTTCATCGTCAAATCCAGTTTCTGGTATGACAATCGCAACACTGATCATCACAGCAATCATCTTCAAAACAACTGGTAATGACGGTCAAGCAGGCATGATAGCGACACTTACGGTTGGCGCAATCATCTGTATCATCGCTGCAATGGCCGGTGATACGTCACAGGATTTAAAAACAGGTTTCTTAGTAGGCGCGACACCAAGAAAACAACAGTACGGTGAAATTATCGGTGCGGTTGCTGCAGCACTTGCTATCGGTGGCGTTTTAACACTGCTAAACAACGCATGGGGATTCGGCTCTGCAGAACTTCCAGCACCTCAGGCAACACTTATGAGACTTGTTATCGAAGGCGTTATGGGCGGAAACTTGCCATGGTCACTAGTATTCACTGGTATCGGCATGGGTATCGCCATCGAACTTTTGGGTCTTCCTGTACTTCCAATAGCAATCGGCCTTTACTTGCCAATCCACCTTTCTACACCTATCATGGTTGGTGGTTTACTACGTGGGGTACTTGATAAACGTCTTACAAACAAGATATACAACGAAATCAACATCAAAGACAAAATCGAATCCGGTATCTTATACGCATCCGGCTTAATCGCTGGAGAAGGTCTGATCGGTATTCTACTTGCGGTATTCGCAGTGGCAAACATCAATCTAAACCTTGGAATCGACTTAGGTCAAATAGGAGCACTAGTATTCTTTGGTCTACTGACATTTACACTTTACAAAGCGTCAATCGGTAAAAAGAATTTACTGGACAAAAAATAAGAGGATGATATGGGGGAACAAGCTTCCCCCCTTATCTCTAAAGCGAGGAATAACATGGCTAAAAAACAAGCTAACTTTTTAGATTTGGTACCTAAAAAAATCAGTAGTGTCCAGTGGATCGTTTTGGACAATGGTTGTATTCAGATTCAGATACCTAGAATGTCTTGGCTGGATAAGGCAGTCAGGTTATTTGCAAGAACACCTGAAGTCATGAAGATCGACTTGGACGAATACGGAAGTTTTATTTGGAAATCCATCGATGGAACAAAAACCACACACGAACTATGCGAAGAGCTGAATAATGCGTTTGGCGCGGATATCGAACCCTTATACGAGCGATTCGGTGCCTATGTCAACATACTCAAAAACAACAACTTCATCAAGATATAGGAGAGACTCATGCAAATCGTCTTTGAAATACTCCTTTTGGCAGTCACCCTCACCTTTTTAATGGCTTGGGGAACAATCAAGAAACAGCGTAAACACGATGAACTTATCCATCAACTCTTATACAAATGCGAAAAAAAGGTGCTAAAAGCCTTTGAACATAAAGATCAGCTCTCACTAACCGAAATTGAAATGATGATTGAAGGTACCAAAGCCTCTCTGTTTTGGTCAAAAGACAAAGTAGAGATCACAGATGCGAGGCTCATGAGCGGTCAAATCATCAAGACCCTTGTCGACAAGAAAATTTTAACGCAAATCAGTAAAAACAAGTTCACATTGATTAAGGAGTAACCATGACAGACCTACTAAAAGACTTGCAACCTAACCGCCTTTGGCATCATTTTGAGTCACTCACACGTATTCCGCGTGAATCTGGAAACGAAAAAGCGGTCAGCGACTTTTTAACAGCATTTGCCAAAGGACTTGGACTCGATGTGATTCAAGAGCCATCGATGAATGTCATCATAAAGAAGAAAGCGTCAACAGGCTACGAAAATCACAAGACCGTCATCATTCAAGGACATATGGACATGGTTTGCGTCAAAGAAGACGATCTGGAATTTGATTTTGGCAAAGATCCGATTCCGCTTGTGATCGACGGCGACCTCATAAAAACAAAAGGCACCACCTTAGGCGCCGACAACGGTATAGCGGTCGCCATGGCGATGGCCATTTTAGAAGACAAGACACTTGTTCACCCACCCTTGCAAGTGCTCATCACCATAGCTGAAGAAACCGGCATGGACGGTGTCATGGCGCTTGACCCTGCAAATATAACAGGCGATATCCTAATCAACCTTGATTCTGAAGAAGAAGGTGTTCTACTTTCCTCATGTGCTGGTGGCGTTAACAATATCATCACACTTCCTATCACAAAACAAGCAGCCTCTTATGACACCGCCTTCAAAATCGTCATCAAAGGACTATTGGGTGGACATTCGGGAGTTGAAATACACAAACGCCGTGCAAATGCCATAGTTTGCGCCGGTAGACTCCTATACCTGCTTAAAACTAAGTTAAACTTTGAAATTGCGGGCATTCATGGTGGTGACAAACCAAATGCCATTCCTAAACGATCGGAAGTCGTTGTCATTTGCTCAAAAGCGGATACAGACCTATTGAGAACTTCTGTTTCAGAAATCGAACATTTACTTAAAAACGAAGTCGAACTTTCAGATGCCGAAGTGACAATCGAACTACAAGAAACAGAACTTCCTGTTGAAGCCTACGACCATAACTCAGCACAAAAAACGGTACAGCTTCTAATGCTGCTTCCTGATGCGGTGCAGACGATGAGCGCCGGTATCGAAGGCCTTGTAGAAAGTTCGATCAATTTAGGCATACTTGATCAAAACGAGCAATCGCTCGTATTCACAAGTGCTGTAAGAAGTTCAGTCGCATCACTTAAAGACATGATCAATCAAAAAATCGGTCTAACCTGCGACTTGATCGGTGCGGATATGAGACTGGAGTCCGATTACCCTTCATGGCCATTCAAAGCGGTATCTGAAACCCGCGAGCTAATGAAAGAAGTCTACGAAGAGATGTTCTCAAAATCGCTTAAGGTTGACGCCCTGCACGCCGGTCTTGAGTGCGGTTTTCTCATTGAAAAAGTCGGAGACATCGACATGGTGTCGCTTGGCCCCGACCTAAATGATGTACATACACCAAAAGAGAACTTAAGCATCAGCTCTACAAAGCGTGTGTATGATTTTTTACTCGAAGTGCTTACTCGTATTTAATCCATAACAAAGACACACATTCCACCTTGTCGGGTTCACATGGAATGTGTGTCTTTGTCTTATCTTTTATTTACGCTGCATGCCCTATATCCGCCTTTGAAAACTCGTCCCTTTTGCATCTTTAGCTTATCCGCAAGTTTTAACGGGCTATCCACCTGATTCTCCTCACATGCCTTAATAATGACATTCGCACACGCAAGACAGTCGTCGAGCGCATCATGGTGTTTGAACTTGAAGTTCAAAAACCTAGACATGCTGTCAAGCTTATGGTTTATCAGGTCCGGCCACGTCTTCTGAGCGACCTTTACAGAGCAAAGATAATCAAAACTTGGATAATCTATCCCATATAGATCAAGCGATTTTCTGAGCACGCTCATATCGAAACTGGCGTTATGGGCGATCACGAGCTGATTTTCAAGTTTTTCCTTAAAAACAAGTTGATAGAGCTCGTCAAACTCAGGCTCGTCGATGACTTGTTCGGGTCTAATACCGTGTATCGCGATATTCATCCCGTCAAACCTCATATCGTCGGGCCTGATCAGCCAAGCATCCTTCTCAACCACCACACCATCAACAACCTTCACAATCCCAAGCGCGCAGGCACTCGCCCTCTTACTATTCGCAGTTTCAAAATCAATCACAGTAAAATTCATAAACATCCCTTTTCTAGTCAAAATCAGTGTCTTACTAGACAATACCATACTCCAACCCACAAAACCACAAAAACAAGATTTTGACTAAAAGCCCACTAAAAAATTTATCATTTCCTGAAGGTTTTTCTTGCATTTGAAGCGTAGCGCCTTAAATAAACATGTTCAGATGAATTATAACGTTATTGTTGAGGTTGTAACTTGCTACCTACTTAAGGGTTTGCTACAAAGTTCCCTTAGTGTGGTTTTATAATTGCACTTTTCATTGCCCTTCTAATCACTAAAACCGCTAATCAAAAACTTAATCCTCTCCTTCATCACGTCTTTAACAATTTCCTTATCCTGAAAAATGTCGAACTCGTGGTATGCACCTATTATCTTGTTCAGCGCGACTTCCACATCCGATTTTCTAAGTTTATCCGCATACAGCTCACCCTCGTCCCTTAAGGAGTCGAATTCGGCCACCTCGATATAGGCCTTGGGCAGATTGGTCAAGTCGTCATGCATCAGTGGCGCGCTGTAGAGCTGTTCAGTAAGATCGGTACTTCGCAAATAGAGCCTCCACATTCTTTTATTGAGCTTGGAGTTCCAAAATGGAGTATCATCAAAGTCCTGCATGCTTTGTGTATTAAGACGTTCATCGATCACAGGATAAATCAGCACCTGAAACTTAGGTGTAAAGATCTTTCTATCCCTAAGCATCTGAGCGACACAGGCAGCCAGCGCCCCACCGGCGCTATCTCCGGCAAGACCTATTCTTTCTCGATCGATGCCCAAGGTCTCAGCGTGTTCATAAACCCATTTGGCTCCTTCATAACAGTCCTCAACCGGAATAGGAAAAAGATGGTTGGCAGAAGTCCTGTAATTGACCACCACCACTTTACACTTGGCCCCCAGTGCATACCTCATTGCCAAATCATGTGTGATAGCTGTCGCTTTTAAGGCGAATCCGCCTCCGTGATAATAGACAAGGACAGGAACTTTGGCATCCACATTCACCGGTTCATACACCGACGCACTGATTGCATATTTCTTATATCCTTTAAACCAATATTTTTTTGACCGGATCTCGGCAGGCTTCTTAACAAAAAGGCAATTAAGTACCGCATACAGATTGTAGATGTTGCTTCCCAGTCTGGTCATATAGAATTCAGACAACTGATAACTGGACTGGTCTTTGAGTTCAGGGTGAATTGCATATTTCTCGTTTAACATGGCCCACCTCGGTTAAGTTAATCATTGGCATTAGTGCTTATATCCGCTATATACCCATCCTACATAACTGAATAACCATTGGTTTGTCAAAAGGAAGCCGACCATCACTTAAGAGGTCCGCTTTTTTGCGAGATTTAACACATTGTCATGCGTCTCATAAAGCGCATCATGGGTCACGACAATTAGTATCTTGCCAGTCATCTCGCCTTTGATCGTATCCATCACAAACTGCTTGTTTAGCATATCAAGACCTGCCGTGGGCTCGTCGAGTATCAGCACGTTCGGCTCAGACAAGATTGCTCTTGCGATGCATATCCGTTTTTTCTCACCATCCGAAAGCGCCCTAGGGTGTAAGTTCATGTCCCAGCTGAGACCTCCTGGCATTTCGCCCACCAGATACCCTAGCTTCAGCTTATCAAGCAGCGATATTATCCTTTCATCCGAGTGATGCACACACGAATATAGTAGGTTGTCCCAAAGCGTGCTCTGAATAATCTCACTGTGCTGACTCACACAGACGATATTATCGAGCAGATAGTTTTCATGGAGCACCTTGGCATTTATCCCGTTATAAAGAACGCAACCGGTATAGTCGTCCTCCAGGCTCATTAAGATATCGATCAGCGTGCTTTTACCCGATCCGGAGGGGCCAATCACATAAAGATGAGAGTCTACATCTACCTTAAACGACAACTTGTCTATCAGCGGCTTAAAAGAAGCATCTTTTCGGTAACTGAATCCAAGGTCTTTTACCTCGATGTTCGAAATACATGAACTGTCCGTATTCTTCACTTCGCTCAAAGTCGTATCAACCTCTTCCAGGTCTAAAAATTGATTGACACGGTTTTTATTCACCCTGTTCTTGTAGGCATCAGATACCCAGTCCTGCAATCCAAAAAACACAGGTGTCAGATAGATGGCATAACTGCCGAGCGCCACCACATCGCCTGGTCTTATTAGTCCTTTAACGAATAGTTGCTGTGCAAGTACATAAAGGAGTAGGCTTTTTAGTGAAACAATCACAAAGGTCATCGACTGCGTTATAAAAAAGTGACTCATCTGCATGTTAAAAGCCTTAAGCGAGTCTTCTATCCAGTTATTACAGCGTGCCTGTGCCCAGTCTTTCAGACCTGCGACCTTGATATACGAATTGTGATGTAACACTGTAGTAAACTCCATATCGCCTACAGTTTTCACTTCACTTACCAGGTGGCTTGCCCTCATTGTCGCACCGCCACGAAAAACTGCCACCATCACTTGAATGACCGATAACACCAATAGTAGGCTGGCAATCGAAGCATTGATCCTGATCATCAGTAGGCTTCCTACAAGTGCTGTGGTACTGTACCATGCTAGGTTGCTGAGCGTGTAGTAATAAAATTCCGCAATTTGAATCGTCGAAGAGATCGTTTTATTAAACAGTTCGCTCCGGTCTTTCGACAAGACCCAGCGCAGTTTTTGACTGAGTATCGTCTTAAAGGTAGCGGTTCTGATATCCTTTACGATGTCAAACAGATACTTGCTGATTCTTGCATCGATCACGTACAAAATCAAAACGATCGTTGGCATCAACAGGGTCAAAAGTGCCGTTTGAATCAAATAGGTCGTATTGATCCTGTCGATCAGTGCATTCAGCATATTACGTATAAGAAAAGTCGGCATCAGCATGGCGACAGCTCTTATCATTCCCGAAAGAATCGAAGCTGCCACCTTATACCAATTCTTTTTCACCTTCTGATCGAACAGGTCCCTATAGGTCGTCTTAACCGATTTCATTTTCGCCCACCTCACTCATCTGAAGTTCGCGGTAATAATCACAACGACTGTAGACTTCCTTGTGCGTCCCAAAGTCGATAAGACAACCGTCCTTAAGTACAAGCACCTTGTCCATGGCCTCACATAGAGCGATTTCATGGGTAATCATGATTACCGTAGCGTTCATTTCATTCTTTATATAGTCGGTCATCAGATGAGCGGATTTCTTGTCAAGTCCTGTCGTGACCTCATCCAAGAGATAAAGGTTTTTCTTAACGCTTGCCGCCCTGATAAAACCGATTTTTTTCTTTTGTCCGCCTGAAACGTTGGTACCGTTAGCGTTTATGACCGTCTGAAATCCTTCATCCATGTTCAGAATATCCTTGTTGAAACCCAAGGCTCTTGTAATGGACAAAAGTTGCGGCTCACAGCCGCCCAGAAGGGTCAGATTATTTAAAAGTGTATCGTTCGATAGATAGATGTCGCTTTCCACATACATCAGCTGTTTTCTTAAAGCGCCCACTTCAACGCTGCTGATTGGTTTGCCTTTAACCTTGATTTGACCTACATCCGCTTCAATCAGACCAGTCAAGAGATTTGCGATTGTAGTTTTTCCACAACCGCTCTCGCCGACTATAGCCACCTTCTCGCCATTCTGAATAATAAAAGACACATCGCTAACTATGCTTTGGCCGTTTCTGACCACCGAGACATTTTCAAAAGTGATATCACCGCTTAAATCGATTTTGTCACCTGAGTCACACCTATTAGTATCAGCCTGCTCGTCATTTTCCGATAAAAAGTCAAACAGTCTATCAATTTTAGGCGCGGTCGACCTGATCTGGATCAAAAAGGTGCCTATTTCTGATATCGGGGCACTGATTGTTCCAAGTAGCGCCATCGCGACCACAAGGTCCCCAAGAGAAAGGCTTCCACTGTAGACTCTGCTGCTCGCCAAAAGTAAAACGGCTATTGGAGCGATGGATTTAAGCACTAAGGCAACCATCCTAAAAAGATTTGAAAGCGTCAACTGGTTCACTTTTCTTATACTGTATTCCTCGCTTGCCTTCTCAAAATCTAGTAGTGTCTCACTGGTTTTACCATAGGTCTTGATTAGCCTGATGAAATCGATGCCAAAATAAAAGGTTTTATTCACACCGGTCATGGACTGCCGCAACTTATTTTCAGCACGTTTACTCAATTTGCCTACAAAGTGTATCGGAATCATCGCTATCAGATAAAAAAACAACCCAATCAGCGTGAACACCACCGAAATACGGCTCAACTGAATGACCGCGATAAAAGCGCTGATCAGCTTAATGCTAAAGGATGTGACCGTTCCAACAGAAATCTTCTGAATTTCGTCGATATCAAACGACCACATCTGAAAAAGGTCATCGTGAGACCAGGCCATCAGTCTGTCGGTCTTAATACCGATCAACTTTTCATAGACAAGCGCCTTCAATTGGTTAGTGATTCTAAAGTTCAGCCTTTCCTCGTAAAACTTGAGCGTGAGCGTCAATAAATGCTGAACCAGCATCATCACTGCAAAAAAGATCAGAACAGGCATAAATGCAACATTATTTCCCAAGGTATTGATGAGCGATCCGGATAGCACCACAATCTGAACATTGACATAGGACAATGTCAGAACAAGAAGAACCACTAGGATGATTTGTTTTAAAAATGCTTTGTAAACTTGTGTCAGCTGCTTTATCATTTAAGTAAACTTTCCTTTGTATGTAATGTAGGCGTATCAGGTCACCGTTTCGACCATGTACTAGTTTTGATCTTCTTCGTTTTCTAATATATGTTCTTTTAACACGGATGACACTCTACCGATATGACTCGCAGTACTGAACTGTTTAGCCGGCATTTGGTTTAAGAATATGCCGTCATGACTAAGCAGGCCGTTGATAAAATACGACAGCGTAGACTTTCCAGAACCGTTCTTCCCCCTTATTCCAACAATATCTCCTTTTTGTGCTCTAAAACTAATTGGATGTAAAATTGTCTGTGCACCTAACTTGTACGACACCTCTTTAAATGATACTTCGGTGATCGGTCCCACGCAGGCCTTGTCATCAAACTCACCACTGCTTAGGCTATCTAAAAAGTCGTCTAACCTAGTCAGTGAAGCTGCCATGTCCTTAATGAGGATATCTACCTCGACAAGACTACGTAAATAAGATGCCAATTGAATCACATAAGTGTATAAGGTAAATATGCTGCCGAGTGAGACTCTACCGGTCAAGTAAAACAGTCCTCCCACAAATATCGTAGCACTTCTAAAGACTCCTACAATGCTGTCTGACCTGGTTTTCAATTTTCTTATTGATCACTTCAAAATTGACTTCAACTAGTAGTGAGATCACGTTCCAAATCACATACAATCCGACAACCGTCAAAAATCTGACAAATAGCGAATGTACTGTAGCGTTTCCCTTTTCAAGTTCCGTAATCATCCTACCTAAAAAAAGCGGAATAGAAAGCGCTGCAAACACACCTATGATATCCAGACTTGCTGTAATCAAAATCTGCCATGCATGAACTTTGAAAAATTGATTCAAATGAAAGTTTTTTGTTTTAAATCTCACAGCACCCTCCTAAGTTGAAAGTTTCCTACTTAACAAGTATAGATTAATTTTACAATCGATTCCAGTTAAAGAGTATCTAAAACAAAAAAAACAGTATTCCGCATAAGCTGTGAAATACTGTTTGATTATTAACTCATACTAGTCCTATAAGGCTAACGAATCCGCCCAATTTTTAATATCCTTAAGCGCCTGATCCTTGCTGGTGGCGACATCCTTAATCGCTTTGATGCCAATCAGTTGGTTATTCTTTTCAATCAAAGCTCGAACCTTCGACTCCACCTTGCTATCGCCTCCGAGATGACTGTAGAAATAGGCGACTTTTTTGTCTTTGACAAAGCCTTTGTCGAACAGTGTTTTTACAGGTGGCGTATAGGACCCTGCCCATGTCGGCGACCCGATGATGATAGTATCGTAATCGTCGATATTTTTATCCATCTTGCTCAGCTCTGGCGTCTTGCCCATCACCACCTGGCTTCCACCCCAAAAGAACTTTGAGAACCCAGTCGCTTTCTTCTCATTTATTGGTTTGATTTCAAGCAAATCAATCTTAAGATAATCGGACAAGGCTTCAGCGATCTCCTCTGTGCTTCCTTCATAAGAATAATATACTACGATTGCTTTTGACATGTTACCCTCCCTTTTGTCTAACACTATCTGTACTGATTATATCATTATTTATTAAACCTTATAAAATTTAGTTCATCTTATTTCAAATTGGGTATATATGAATAAGGGAATTATGAGTCCTTGCGGAGGTGAAAATGATGAAAAAGGAACTTCTTGATGAAATCATCAACCTTAAGGCAAAGAAACAAGCACTAGAAGTGGAATGTGGCGTTTCTAATCAAAACATGAATATCTTCAGCCATCAGCAATTGGATGAAATGAACCGCGAACAAGAACGTCAAAACGCTTGTGTCACACTTGAAGCTGTCAACGAGCAACTCCACAATGACGAAGATGTATTTCGTCAACTATAATCAGCTAAAGCTACTTCGGATACCATATACATGGTATCTTTTTTTAGGTTGGCTTCAGTATAGCACGTACAGGACTTCCGTCTGCCCCTTCAAATTTAAGCGGTAACGCGATCAGTTCATAGGTGCCCTGTGTGACCTCGTTCAGCACAAGTCCTTCCAAAATGTAAATACCGCACTCGTAAAAGGCCAAGTGGGTAGAAAGTGTTTCCGCTTGATAAACATCCACGCTTGGCGTGTCTAAACCGATTAGGACAACTCCAAAAGAATTCAAATAATGAACAAGCTCTACCGATAAACCTTTAAAATCGTCAGTCCAAACCGTCTCATCCACCTGTTGGTTTGTCTTAAAAAGCACTCTTTTTTCAGTAATTGCAACCTTGATATCCGATACTTCAATATGGCTGCTGGTCGCAGCTGTCACGTCAATCACCTGGCAAGGTCCGATATAATGTTCCAGGTTGTGTTCATCTATCGTTAAGCCGCTATCGCTATAATGCCAATGGGCATCCACATGCGTTCCGGTATGCAGACTAGCTGTAATCCATGAAGCATGTCCTGTTCCGCCCTTAAAATCAAATTCTGTTTCGTGTCTCCCATATTCCTGGTCACCTGGCCAGCATTTGAGTTTATTATTGATGGTTTTAGTAATATCATAGATCATCTTGTCATCTCCTTATCCGAATGGGTACTTTTTACTAGTTACAGTGTACTCTATCTGAGATAAAATGTCGGCTAATTAAGAAAACGAAATCATATATTTGAACAATAATCCACCAATTTAAGAAATACATGATACACTGGGATAAGTCATTAAAGTGACTCACTTGCACAGAATAAAGGAGATCACGATGGAAAGACTCAAAAGACTCATTACCGATATTCATCCTAAAAAAATAGTTGACCTAGCGACAGGAAACGGTTCATTTATCCAAACACTATTATCGATGGATATTGATTTCGATTCCATCATAGGAATCGACAGTTCAATTACTGCCATAGAAGCTGCTAAGAAAGCCGTGATACATGACAAGGTCACCTTCATGCAGATGGATATCGAAGACATCACCCTACAAAAGTATTCTTTCGATGCGGTCTGTCTGTCCAACTCGATACATCATATGCAAGATCTTAACAAATGCATCGGTATCATGACAGAACTGATAAGACCTGGTGGAATCCTTCTATTTAATGAAATGTACTCAGGTAGCCTCAACCAGCAGCAAGTGACACACACGCTCATCCATCACTTTTGGGCCGAAATAGACAGAGCAAACAATATCGTCCACAACGAGACCCTAGACCGAAAAGAAATCATTAAAGCGATCAAAGGTCACGAAAGGATCGGCGAAGTCGATATCTGGAACCTTGAAGTCACCGATCAAAAGCCTCTAAAACCAGAGGATTATGTCCTGTTGAAAGACACGCTCGTAAAGTCCTTAGATAGGGTCAAAGACCACAAAGACTTTGAAAAATTCGAGATAAAGGCTGCCATGCTTGAAAAGCGGTTGGATACGATCGGCTTTTTACCTGCACCACAAATTATCGTAGTAGCTAAAGTAATGACTTATTGATTGAGTCGTTACTTTTTTTACGAAAGCAGCACACTTCTTTAAATGATAAAAATTATCATTGATATTAACGATTGATTATGGTAAACTTTCAGTGAATGAACGAACATTCATTTTTGAGGAGCTGTTTACATGGACAAAAAAGAACGAATCTATCATGCCGTTTTAGAAATCGCCCTGCAAGGTGGAATAAGCGCTACGCCTATGTCAAAAATCGCAAACCATGCGGGCATTGCCGCCGGTACGATTTACCGCTATTTCGAAAACAAAGAAGTCCTGCTAAGCGAACTTTATAACAGCATTGCAGACGAGCTCTATCAGGTCATGGCTGATCGCCACGATGAGTCTCTCATGCTTGAGACCTGCATTTATGAAATGTGGAAAGGCATTATCGACTACTACCTTGCCAACTCCAATAAAGTAAAGTTCATGCACGAATACAGAATGTCCTATCATGCATCCAAAGAAGTACTCTGCAAGCAAAAAGAAGTCTATGCCCTCTTCACGCAGGTACTCCATAGAGGTGTCGAACAGCAACTGATCAAACCGATTTCCTGCGCTGTCATGAGCTCAATGATCTTAGGGCCGATAACAGAACTGTACATCTACCACGAAAGTGGAATAGCAGTCGTAGACGACGCCATGATCAAAGAGGCTTTTTCAGTCATCTGGCAAGGAATCAGCAAGCAAACCAACTAAAACATTTTCTGTTTTAGTTTTATTTTCACTATAAAATGAATGAACATTCATTTTATTCAACTAGGAGGTTGATTATGAACAGTACAATTAATAGCATTTTAAATCACAGGTCGATAAGAAGCTACACAGATAAAGAGATATCTGTTGAAGAACTGGATGCGATACTCGCGTGTGCTCAAGCCGCTCCATCGTCCATCAACGGTCAACAGATGAGCGTGGTTGTCGTTAAGGATCAGGCGACAAAAGATAAAATCGCGGAATTTGCAGGCGGCCAGCCCTGGATCAGCCAAGCCCCTGTATTTCTTCTTTTCGTAGCTGATTTTTACAGAGCGAAGCTTGCAGGTGATAAGATCGGACAACCTCTTGTCATCGCAGGCAATATGGAAGGTACACTTGTCGGATCCATCGATACAGGACTTGCCATGGGCAATACGATTGCTGCAGCTGAATCGTTGGGGCTTGGCACAGTGTGCATCGGTGGAATCAGGAACAACCCTCAAGGAATGATCGACCTGCTCGGACTACCGGAGTACGTCTACCCTCTTGTCGGACTTTGTGTCGGTCACCCCAACACAGAAACGTTGCCTGACAAAAAACCAAGATTTGAAAAAGATGCGGTAATACACATCGAAAAATACAACACCGACCTTAAAAAGCACATCGACACATACGATGAAACCATAAAAAAATACATGGCTGCACGAGGTCAGGGTCAAAACATCCACGACTGGAGTGGAGCGATCGGCAACACCTACAACAAGGTATACTTCCCAAAAGTCAGCCAGACCCTCAGAAGTCAGCAGTTTAAATGTGAATAGCATCTTGGTGAAGAAATTCTAAGTATAACCTTTGTCAAATAAACTAGAAAAACCTCCAATCAGTAGCCTAGTTCATACTAGGTAGTACTTGTCGGAGGTTTACTTTGCTTCTAGCGATGATAATTACGAATGTTTTCAGCGTTCAACAATTTCTAAATATGTCTTTTCTATCAGTCTGACATTATCGGCTATTTCTTTTGTGCCGTCAACTCGAAGTATTGGGCAGTGCAACGTATCTGACCACATTTCAACACTTTGAACAGTGCGCGATTTTACAAATTCAAGGAATTCCATCTCCGAATCATACATGTCACCGCCAGCTTTCACCCTATCTCCAAACTTCTCAGTCATTCTCTTGATTACACGTTTGATTCGGATATCATATGGGACATCAATATACACACCTAGCTTATAGCCTGATGATATTTCATCTCCAAAATCACCCTTTACCGCTGCCAAAACAAACGTATCATACTTTATAATGTCCTTTTGCATCAAGCTTAGATATTCTTCTCGTGATCGTTGTTTTGTAAATGGAACATCTGCTTCCATAAAAACATACTCTTCAATATCCATAAACTTATAGTCCAGTGCATCCGCAAGCACCCTAGCTAACGTTGATTTTCCACTACCGTTTAATCCAAATACAAGAATCCCCTTTGGCATTTCATTCCCCTTTGAGTTGTCATACTACGTTGTAATAATAATTAGGATAGGTCGAAGAAAAGTAAAATCACTTCTATCTATTTGAAATAGAAGTATTGTTGAAGTAGCTTATCATATTCTTCTGAGCTCTCAATAACCCTCTCACTTATAACCTGACCATTTGAAGTCACTTTTAGCTTATCGCCTTTTATTGATACTCTTCCATGATCAATCGGAAGAGTGATTAGCTTTCTTTTTGTGAATGGAGATTCATCGCTTGTCTGATGAAAAACACACATAGATGCAAAGTCCTCAATGGCATGCTCTGGAACTGAAAATAGATACATAGGCACCTTTTGCCCTTCATGAAGAACACTCAAGATCATAGAGTCGAAATCCAGATGCTCAATGATATACTCAAATCTTGTATCACTCTGTATAGAAGGTATCCCAATATCCAAAGGCAATATACTTGACTCACCGAAACCTACATCCACTAAGTAGGTTTTGCGATCAATTTGAACAAGCATAGCCAAATGGTCATATTCTGGACCATTTTTTTTGGAGTGATGATCATACACGCTTGCAGAAATCAGCTTCACATCAAAGCCGATTTCAATCAATAAGCTATAGAACAAATAATTTAGCTCATAGCAAAAGCCTCCTCTATGACGATGAATGACCTTTTCGAAAATGTTTTTTAAATTCAATGAAATTTCAGTTTTAGAATGTACATCAAGGTTTTCAAAGGGAATATGAAACATATGTGAGTGCTGTAACTTACATAAAACATCATAATTGGGGAGTAATTCACCTTCATAGCATATTCTTTTTAAATAAGTTAATCTATCGATGTTGTTCTCCTTTCTGTCCAACGAACCACAGACCGTCAACCAGGTTTACTATCCCTTAATCAATTCTTCTCTAATTCGCTGCACAAACCATGAAAATTCTTCTTCACTTTCATATGGTGATGGCTCGCAAATGCGATAATCTATTGGTGCTGATGGAAAGTCATCGTCAAGATAGCGAGGAAACAAGTGACAATGGATATGCGGTCCAGAATTTGAGTGGATTTCATAATTGATTTTAACCGCTCCGGTAACTTTTTTGAGTGCATTTCCAACTAGCTGGATTTCACTCATAAAGCCAACCATGTCATCATGATTAATGTCCTCAAAATTAACATAGTGATTCTTAATCAGCACATGACATTTACCAAACAGCTTTCCCTGTGCAATTTTTTCGGCGGTAGCAAAAGCATAGTCGAGTTCTGCAATATCGACTAAAAAATCAGGAGCAGGAGCATTAGTGCAGCACAGGCAGTTTTCTTCTTTTGAATACTTATCATAGCCAGGGTAATTGTAATGAAAACTCCCACCTCTTTTTTCAGTAGTAGGTAAACGTTTCATCTTACAGCGTAAGTTTCCCTGTTCATCCTCAAAGAACCCACTATCGATAAAATCAGCTTTTTCATAAATAATCCTTGCAGCTTCTCCACCCTTAGATCCGGTTGAACAGCGAACCATGAAATGCGGTTATTCGCTCTTGAAAAGTCAATGACTCCAAGACATCTTCCAGTCATTCGATCTATTGCAGTAAGTGCCTCAAACCTTTCAACTTTATGATCCATATAACTATGGAAGGTTTCATCTGTCGCCATATTTGAACTATTAAAAAGTTCGGCAACCGTTCCCACAAGTTGCATCCATGCTGGCTTATCTTCATTTTTCACCCATCTAATAAGCATAATCAACTAACCTCCATATTGTAAATTGTTCTTTTATAGTACCATTTACACTAGTAATTACAATACATGTATTTATCAGTTCATGTAATATCAAAGACCTGCGTCTTGACTTGTTCTTGCTGTTTTGTCTGTGAGCTGCATATGTTAACTACTAAGACTTTTCCTGAATTTAAAGAACCAATTGTTTAGCGTCATTATTATATGATGGCATTCTATTAAAAAAATTATTAACTTAGATTTACTAATATCAAAGTTAAACGTAAAATGAGCAGATTTCTCTGCCCATTGCTAGTAATAAATATATTTCATATCGTGTTTCTAAGTATTTTAGCCATTGCTTTACCTTTTGCCAGTTCATCGATTAACTTGTCGAGATACCTGATCTCTCTCATTAACGGTTCGTCAATATTTTCTACACGAACTCCGCAAATCATACCTTTGATCTCATTTCGATTTGGATTCAAGTTCGGTGCTTTCTCAAAAAAAGTTTCAAAGTCGGTTTTATTTTCAATAAGTTTATCAAACTCCGTCTTCGTATATCCAGTTAACCAAAAGATGATTGAATCAACTTCTTCTCTAGTTCGCCCTTTCTTTTGTGCCTTTGCGACATAAAGAGGATAAACGGTTGCTACACTCATGGTATAAATCTTATGTTTTTGCACAATCTACTTCCTTTCGGCGTTAGCTGCACGTTTATAGGTTTTTAAATTGGCTTGCCATCCAATGCGCTGCTGCTCCAATGAATTTTCATCTTCTGTTTCAAAAACCTCAACAATCCGGGTTGTTCCTGGTGCAATCGCTTCAAAAGTAACTCAAGCCATCGTGGTTACATATCGACCAAACACCCACAAATCATTTGTCGCCTGTGGGCAGTGCCAATCGTCAGTTGTGAATGTCCATTCTCTAATATGGTCTGGCGTCGTTCACATCAGCCTCTATAACAAACTGCATGTATTATTACAACAATTTCATATTCTAATTTTATTTGTAATGATAGTTCACCTTAAAATAGGGAATAAGTTATAACAACAATTACTCGTGTGCGAAAGGAGCAACTATGAAACTTTTAACGTACCAATATAAGGATTCCATGCAGTTTTACTTGGCTAATGGCTTAGGAGTACTGGCTTTCCTTCTTGTAGCTCAGTTCCTAGTAGGACCGCTGATCCTTACAGCGCTTGTCAAATTCCTTGCGATTCCAATTATGCTTGTCATTGGAATGCGACTTATCGACCTTTGGTGATCCTCTACTTTTATCCAATAAGTCAATATGATTCGTGCTTACAATATCATTTGTGAGTACTTTTTTTTTGCTTATCAAGTGGACATAGATTATATCGATGGACTCCTTTTATAGTTTCCGATGAGATAATTATTTCATATTGAGGTATTATTTCATCCATCAAAAAACACAAAGCGGGCGGACACGAGGCCGCGCCCCTACGAGGATTGTGGTCAACTCACGCCTTGAATTTCCTTGCATTTGAAGCGTAGCGCCTTAAAAGTGCATGTACAGGTAAACTTGTACATGCACTATCAAATGTAATGTCGAATAAATACAGAAAGTGTTGCGATGATTGCTTTTCTTAGTGTGGTTTTATGAATATGCAGTTCTCTTGATCGCTTAAGTTCTGTTTTAGAGCGGGCGGACACAAGGCCGCGCCCCTACGAGGGGATGTGGTTTTATAGTATCCCTTTTTTTCGTAACTCCTCTACCTCATCAGGCTCCATCTGAAGCATCTCTTTTAGAACTTCCTCGGTATGTTCACCAAGGAGCGGTGCCGGGCGTGTGATTTTGCCTGGGGTGGTGCTGAGTTTTATCGGGATACCTGGAATCTGGGTCATCCCCGCCACCGGGTGCATGATATCCACAAGCATTTCCCTAGCGAGCACCTGCTCGTTTTTTAAAACCTCGTCCATACCGCTGATGGGTCCTGACGGGATATCGTTGTTATCAAACAAAGCCTGCCAGTAGCTGGTGGTATGCTCTTTGATCCTGTCTGCGATGATAGGTCTAAGTTGACTGTAATGATTGCTTCTATCTGCATTTGTCATAAACCTTCCGTCTTCTGCCAGCGCTTTAAGCCCCGAGCACTTGCAGAAGCTTTTCCAGATCTTATCGTTTCCAACAGCGATGACGATGGTGCCGTCCGAAGTTTCGAAAGGTTCGAAGGGGACGATCGACGCGTGTCTGTTTCCTATTGGCGTTGGTACCTCACCCGTCGCCTGATATCTTGCGATGGCGTTTTCGAGTATGGCGACCTGGCAGTCCAGCATGGACACGTCCACCATCTGACCGGCACCTGTTTGTTGCCTGCTTGTCAGCGCTGCTAAGATGCCGATTGCGGTAAAAAGTCCTGCAGTGATATCAGCGATCGACGGTCCTACCCTTGTGGGCTCTCCGTCTTTTGGTCCGGTGATGCTCATGATGCCGCTCATGGCTTGAATCACACCGTCGTATGCGGGCTTCTTGGAATAGGGGCCTGTTTGTCCAAACCCTGTCGAACTTGCATAGATCAGTCTAGGGTTTAGCTTAATCAGCGTATCATAGCCAAGTCCCAGCTTATCCATGGTCCCGGGTTTAAAGTTTTCAACCACCACATCCACTTTCTTTACAAGCTCTTTAAAGATTCTGATGCCCTCTTCCGTTTTGAGGTTGAGCGTCATACTTCGTTTGTTTCTGTTTAAGCTCATGAAGTAAGCGCTCTGCTCCTTGATAAAGGGTCCGAACATTCTTGAATCGTCACCGGTTGATGGTATTTCAAGCTTGATGATATCAGCGCCCAGGTCCCCGAGTACCATCGTGGCATAGGGACCGGCAAGCACCCTTGTCAGGTCTAGCACCTTGATTCCCTCTAATGCGAATGCCATAGGTTCACCTACCTTTTGTAGTCAATGCGCTTTGATGGCTCAAACGCCGATTTGCCTGTTTTAAGTATGTCTTTGTAGACCCCCACGTTCCTGTCCTGCAGGTGGTCGAAGATCATGGGCGACTTGGATCCGTAGGTGACATGCCTTAAGGGATCCGGGTCGAGCTTGACTGCGATAATCTCTTCTGTCCCTCTTGCAAGCGCAAGGGTCTGGGCGATAGGACTCACAATCATGCTGTGCCCGAAGTAGTAGTTGTCCGCAGCGTCCCTACCCACGGCGTTTGCCGCAAGCACGTAACAGTGGTTGTCATAGGCTCTGGCCTTGTTGGTCATCTCCCATATCTCATAACTTCTTAAAAAGGCCGATGGTCTAGTGATGATTTCTGCCCCATTTAGGGCGAGCACCCTGCTTAGTTCTGGAAAATCACCGTCGTAGCATAGGATCATGCCTATCTTTCCAAGTGCCGTATCCACCACGCGGCAGTCGTTGCCAGCTGTCGTCCACGCCCTTTCTGTAGGAAAAGGATGGGTCTTGTGGTAGTTGTAAAGCACCGACCCGTGATTGTCGATGAGCACCGAACTGTTCAAAATCACGTTCTTTTCACTTGCTCTTTCGTAAAGCGGATAAACGACGTGCACCCCCAGTGACTTGCATAACTTCTGAATCTTTTGGGTGTGCACCCCCGGTACCTCAGTAAGCATTTCATAAAACTCAGCCGTTTCCATATTGGGGCTGAATCCTGTAGTGATCGATTCTGGAAAAACGATCAGCTCTGCCTCGTATTCCTTTGCCGCCTTTTCAAGGTAGTGGCATGCCTTATCGATATTAAGGCTTATCTCATTGGGTTGTACAGCAAACTGCACGCAAGAAGCGATATGCTCTTTCATACGCTCACCCCTAGTCTATTCTTCATTGAATGCGACGATTCTGCAGATACTCGATTCCCCCCCCTGAAATCTCCAAGGAAAACATCCGATGATCATTCTTTTGTTGAGCAGCTTGTCGATTTCTCCACCAAGGTTTTCTGCGTGCACGATATCGATAGGGAACAAATCGACATGCATCAGCTGGTAATCCTCGTCTGGGAATATCTCTTCTAAGGATTTTCCGTATTTCTGTTGCAAATACTTGTCTGCAAGCTTGGCTTCTTTTGGCTCCCAGTCTCTTATTTTGGTGTTGAATGGATGGTCCGCCGAACCGCAGTCCACACCGATCCACTTGAGCTCCATGTCGGTACACCATTTTGTAAACTCCTTTGTAGGTCCCGGATGCCTGAGCATATACCTTCGTTCGTCGGCCTCGGGCTGGTCCCATCCGTATTTGTGGTAGCCGGTATTGATGATAAGTATGTCCCCTTTTTTGACTTCTACCCTATCTAAGATATCTTGTGAGGTGTAGATGCCATAGTCTTCCGCCATATCCGAAAGGTCCACGATCACTCCAGGACCCACTAGGTCTTCAAGCGGAATCGATGCGATGTCCCTTCCATGGGTGCAAAAGTGTAAGGATCCGTCTAGGTGTGTTCCCACATGGTTTGACGTCGTGATAAGCTGCCCGTTGGCGCCGTTGGGTGTGAGCCTTTTGAAAAACTTGATCTGAAGAGGTTCATACGTAGGCCAGGCGGGTGTCAAATGTGATAAGTTCTGAGTCAGGTCGTACATCTTTACCTTGTTCCAAAATTCCATTTAGTTTCCTCCTTCTTTCTCGATCATCTCGACAAAAGCTTCCAGTGCGTCTTCAAAACACTTTTTTGGGGGTCTCACAAGGCCCGCTCCGACCTGGCCGATACCGGGAAGCTTATGTGCGATTCCGGTGTTGATGATCGGCAGTATGGTCGTCTCAATCACTTTTAGCAGATCGATTCCTGTCGGTGTGCCTTTAAAGGCGAGCATAGGGATCTTATAGGCATTATTCTCACAAGCGGTGATCTCGTACATGCTTCGTGTGTAATTTAGCGCGTCAGCTGTAGTTCCACCTACAAACTGAACAATGGACAGCGCCGATGCCATCGCAAAACCACCGATACCTGCGGTCTCACAGATCACGCTGTCTCCGATGTCCGGGTTGGCATCATCCTTTGTAAATCCTGTAAAGAACAGACCCTCGACCACTTGGGCGGGAGCCGTGAACCACCGGTCGCCAAGTGCTGCTATCCTGATACCGAACTCGGTTCCGTTTCTTGCCATGGTATGCACGATCGTACTGTACGCTATGCCGCTAAGTGGGTCCATCGTACATTTACATGCGGGCATGGTCAGGTTTAAGAAGAAGTGGTCGTTGCTATGTATAAAGCTGAGCACCTTTGATTTTTCGTCGTCAGTAAAGTCCGTCCTGACAATAAATGGCGCCATCTCTCTGATAAATAGAGAAGTTCCGGCTTTGTTCCTGTTGTGCCCCTCATCACCCATCTGAAGCACCTGAGCGATCATGGGTTTTAGTTCTATGGGCCCCGATAGTTTAAGCGCAGCCTTCAATACAGGCGCCAGCTTGGTTTCCATCCATTTAAGCTTTGCCATCACATCAGAGCTGAACGCTCCGTACCTAAGCACTTTTCCTAGACCCTCGTTTAAGGTGCAGTAGCTGTAGTTGCCAAAGGTTTCGTTCTTAACGACCCAAACAGGCATGCTGCTGGTGATGACCCCGGCCATAGGACCTACCGCCCCATGATGATGGCAGGAATCAAACTTGATGTCGCCCGACATGGCAAGCTCGCTAGCCGTTTCAAAATCAGTGGCAAGCCCCTCGTAAATTAGTCCGCCAGCGACTGCGCCTTTTAGCGGACCGCTCATGTCTTGCCACTTGATCGGCGGACCCGCATGCAAGATGGTAGTCTTGTCCAAGCCGGGAATGACATCCCCCGCCTTTTTTATGTCCAGTAGAACGGGACGAGCCTTTAAAAGCCTGTCAATCGCCAGCTCGTTCGCCATTTTGATTTTTTCGTTCACCGTGCACCTGCCTTTCTTTTGAATCCTTTCACCGGTTCAACCTTGATAAAAGATCGGTCATTCTTTTGTCGCCACCGGCGAGGGGCCTCCAGTCCACATTGACCGCTTTGCAATGAGCGCGTATCAGGTCTTGATAAAAAATGTCCAGACCCACATTGATGACAGACAAGTCCGTATCGAACAGGTCTTTTGTCTTTAACTGAATCTGGTTGACCCTGTTTAGTAGTTCCTTAGCGATCATTGAAGCCTGCGCATTCGATTCAGCAACGATCACACCGATCTCATTTAAAACAGACCTGGATGCCTCGTAATCCTGCGGATCTTTGTCGGTACCGCAGATCGAACAGATGACGGACAGGTATCCGCCTTGTAGACGGGCTCTTTTCTTGGCTGCAACAAGGGCGCTAAGCATCTCACCTACAGGATCAGGGTGGGCTCCGTATCCAAATACGATATCCAGAAGAAGCACAGCGACCTGTTGTCCCATGTCGTGGTTGATGATGCTCGTCCTGATGCCAGGATCGATCATTGGATGCGCCCGACCTACAGTAAATGCATCGTCTCCAAGGTCTATGATGAGCTGACCTGGGCATGTCCGAATATCCGAAACGCCGATCTTATGCTCCTGTACAAGGTTTGTGCTTAACTCCTTCATCGAATCACCGATGATCTCCACCGCTTCAGAAGCCAGTGTTCCGCCGGTAAACAACCCAAGCAGGAGCTTCTGGTCGCTTCTCATCGCATGAGACTCCTGTTCAACTAGCGTTCTTATGTCAGCATGCGTAACCGCGACCTCTTTGCCGCATTGCTCCACAGCCAGTCGGGCTGCGTCTTCTAAAGTATGCGCATAGATCGCGCCGTAATTTTCAATCAGTGCTCTGTCACATCCAGAAAAGTTGACCACCACTTTCTTGTCTGTCGTTCCGATCAACTCCAATACACTTCTTGCAGCTATATTATCCGGTTTTTTTGATAGCAGCACGATGACTTCGGTCCTGTCATCTTGGATAAGCGCTCTCAGTCCCATGCGCATCATCAATCCACCTATTGGCGCCTTTAGGTCTCTTCCACCGGTTCCTATCGCCTGAGAGATGCCCTCCTTGTACCTGTCGATCAGTACCGATACTTCCTGAATACCCGTGCCGGAAGCACCGACGATTCCTATCGAACCCCTAGCAACGGCATTTGCAAATCCTAGCGGTGTTCCGTTAATGATTGCCGTTCCGCAGTCGGGTCCCATCATGAGCAGTCCTTTTGCAGTGGCAAGCTCTTTAAGCTCAAGCTCCGTTTCAAGATCGACATTATCAGAAAATACCATCACGTGTTTTTCAGCTTCTAGCGCTTTTTTAGCCTCAGCACCTGCGTATTGCCCTGGAACAGAGACTAAAACAAGATTGACATCTTGTGTGCTTTCCATGGCAGATTCGAGGGTCGCAGCTTCATAATCTCCGGTCCCTGTACTTCTAGCACTGGTCAAGAGTCCTTCCAGATTGTCAAAAATCGCATCGGCGCACTCCTTACTGACTGCCATGAAGGTGATCATCAGATCATTAGGCGTCGCGTCTGTCATGGTTTCATCAAACACGTCAAGATGTTTGGCAAGGTCTTTGTTAAGCGACGTACCCATCCCTATCAGAGGACTTTTAACACCGTCCATGCCTTCTAGTTCCTTAGACATCCGCATCAACGTGATGGAGTCGTAATACGCATTTTTTTTGACCCTTGTGTAAACCTTCATGCCTTATCCTCCCAGTTGATCCGCCCATCCATCAAGAGCCGCATGCCTAAGTACATGCCAGTCAAAAGGTCTGTGCCCGATGTAGCGCCTAGTTCTATCACCCCAATCAGAGCGTCTTCTAAACCCTGATTTTGGTTTAATATGGAGTCGATCGCCCTTTTCACCTTCAGGCAGACTCTTCCCTCAGAAGCATAGATAAGACTACGCTCACCGATCAATGTGGTTAAACCCCTAATTCCTGAAACAATCGACCGGGTGATCTGACGCACCGTCTGAATGTTTAATCCATAATGCTCACCGAAGTAGATCAGGCTGAGTAACATTCCGCTTAACAGATCATCGCTTGCTGGTGTGAGGCCTGGTCCGAAGCCTATGATCAGCAGTGAATGGAACCGGATACGTTCTAGTTCCATTTCACAGAGCGATTCTATAAAGGACTGCAGCCGAGGCATGAAGAAGGCCAAGGCGTCGGTCAGCCCGACACTTGTCTCGTTCATATAGATCAAAGGACCCACGCCATCCAAGTTGCCATAGATCGAAACCGCATCTACCATCTTCTTGCACGACACGCTCAGATCCAGATTTTGCCCCATAGCTACAGGACTATAAGAAGTCATCGGGCTCCAGGTGATGAACTCCTCACTAAGTATCTGATGTCCGCCACAAAGCAGCAGCCTGTTTCCTTGTAGCGACAGCTCCAGATTCTTTTCCTTGTGCCGCTCAAGGTCGCTGAAACGGTCTTTTGTGATCACTACAGACATCGGTGAGATGTTCTCAGGTTCCATGAACACCGTGATCAGCTCGTATGATTCTGTAAGCATATTGATGGCGCTTTCAAACCTTGAATGGATGTTCGCCTTTATGTGCTTCTGTTTTAATAATGCTATCAAATCTTCAGATACCAGTATCATGATTCACATCATCCCTTATCTTTTATCGCTTTAAGTACTTTTTCTGCCGTTAACGGCATCGACATGATTCTGATGGCCAGCGCGTCATATAGGGCATTCGCCACAGCGGGTGCGGCAGGTATCATCGCAAGTTCTCCAACACCTCTTGCACCAAATGCTCCCTTTGGTTCGGGATTTTCGATGATTTCGATGATCATTTCAGGAATATCGTCGGCTGTAGGTATCTTGTAATCGGTAAAGGAGGCGTTGAGCACTTTCCCATCCTTGAGTTTAAGCTCTTCCCATAGCGCAGTTCCAAGCCCCTGCATGATTCCACCTTCGATCTGTCCTTCGAGCAGCTGAGGGTTGATCGCCTTACCCACATCATAGGCGGCCACGGCTTTTACCACCCGGATGATTCCTGTGCGCTTGTCCACTTCAATCTCCATACCATGGCAGCCGTAGGTCCAAAACAGCACCGGATTGTCCCCGAGTCCTGTTTCGGGGTCTGCGTTTCTCAGGTTGTCGGGGATGAACACACCTCTTCCGATAATCGGACCATGGATACCTGAACCGTCCTCCATGCTTAGGCCAACGGCTAGTTCACAAATAGGTATCCGCTTTTGCGGGTAAATCTTCGATACGATAAACTCATCTTCGAGTTCAAGGTCCCTGTCGATGATACCCAACTTGATTTGCGCAAGATCAAGAAGCTGGCTTTTGGCGTCTTCGCACGCCTTGATTACTGCGTTCCCTGCGCTGTAGGTCGTCCTGCTCGCAACCGTCTGCCACTCGTACGGTGTGTAATCGGTGTCTCCTGTCTTGATTTTTATTTTTTCAACAGGGATACTAAGCATTTCTGATGCGATTTGCGTCAGCACCGTGTCAGATCCCTGCCCTAGATCCATCGCTGTGACCAAAAGATGCGCGGTTCCATCCTCATTTATTTTAATGATCGCTGACGAGGCCGCGTTGTTGGGCATAAAGGGTGGTTTAAGTGCGCATGCAAGTCCGACGCCTTTTACCAAGTCGTTGTTCTCGCTGTTTTTCGACTTGTCGTAGTCAAGATGTTTGACGACCTTTTCTATACATTCGAGTAGCCCGCACTGGTCGATCGTCTGACCCATTCCGTTTCTGCTTCCTGCCTGCAAACTGTTGATCCTTCTCATTTCAATTGGGTTAATCCCCAGTTCTAGCGCAATCATGTCCATATTCTGCTCAATCCCAAAATGGATCTCTGACATGCCAAAGCCTCTGTAGGCGCCGCCTACCGGATGATTGGTGTACACGCAGTACGAATCGGTCCACACGTTGTCGATATCATAAGCTCCAGTGGAGGAGTATCCCCCAGCCTTGACGATGTTGACACCGTACTCGTTATAGGCTCCACCATCCCAGATGAGCGTGTTTTTAACAGCGACGACCTTGCCGCTGTTCATGACGCCCGTCTTGATGGTCTGATGCAGACCCTGCCTTACAAAGGCATTGTAGAACTCGTCCTCTCTCGAATAGGTGAGCTTGACAGGTCTTCCGTTTGTGAGCATCACAAGCGGTATGACAATCCCTTCAAGGGTTGTTCCCGCCTTACATCCAAACCCGCCACCTACAGCCGGCGAGATGACCCTGATCTTGTTGAGCGGCAAATCGAATGCCACTGAAAGGGTTCTGCGCACGGCAAAAGGCGACTGGCAGCTGGCCCAAACCGTGACGGTACCGTCGGGATCCATCTTGGCGATGACCGAATGGTTTTCGATGGGCACGTGCTGCACATGCGGTACTTTAAATTCATGCTCAAAGATATGGTCCGCCTGTTCAAACCCTGACTCGACATCTCCTTTTCGCAGTTTATAATGATTGCTGATGTTGGTCCCAGCCTTGGGGAAAAACACCTTGGCATAGTGGTAATCACCGAGGTCGGGGTGCACAAGGGGCGCGTCGGGTTCCATGCCTTTTACCGCATCAAAAACAGCGGGCAGCTCCTCGTATTCTATCTCAATCAGTTTCACAGCTTCCTTGGCGATGTCCTCGGTTTCAGCAGCGACAGCAGCCACCGCCTCGCCTAGATACCTGACCTTGTCGACCGCTAAAAAGTTCTTGTCTTCCAGATAAAGACCGCACTTTTTCTTATAGTGCTCACCGGTGATCACAGCCTTGACACCCTCAAGCGCTTCTGCTTTTTTTGTGTCGATACGTATAATCTTGGCGTGGGCGTAATCGCTTCGCTTTACACCTGCATAGAGCATTCTAGGTAAATGGAGGTCGTCTACATACTGGGTGGTACCGGTGACTTTGTCGATACCGTCGACTCTGTTTACCCTGGTTCCGACAACTTTCATGTAGTTCCTCCCTTCTTTGCGACCTCTTGAATCGCCTCGATAATTTTCTTGTAGCCGGTGCATCTGCATAAGTTTCCACTGATGCCAGCTTTGATCTCATCTTCTGTGGGATTGGGCTGATGATCGAGCAAGGCCTTTGCCGTCAGGACCATTCCGGGAGTGCAGTACCCGCACTGAAGCGCGCCTTTTTCAATGAACGCCGTCTGAAGCGGATGAAGCTTTGTACCATCTGACAATCCCTCTATCGTTGTGATAGAAGTGCCATCGGCCTCTACTGCTAGCATCAGGCACGCTGTGACAGGCAGTCCGTCTAAAAGTACCGTGCATGCGCCGCATTCTCCCGCGCCGCAACCGTCTTTAGCACCTGTCAGGTAAAAATCCTCTCTAATCATCTTAAGAAGCGTCAGATTCGGTTTTACTTCGTGCTGTATTTTTTCGCCGTTTAAATAAAAACTGATGGTATGCTTCATATCAACGGTCCCCTTTCATCAGAAGTTCAAGGCCTCGTTCTACAAGCACCTGAGCAATATCCATACGGTACTCTTTTGTAGACCTCACATCGTCGATCGGGCTGATTTCGCCGGCAATCATCAGACTGGCACGTTTTATCACATCTTCATTCAACCTTTTATCCATTAAGAAGGCCTCGGTCCTTGACGCCCTGATAGGTGTCGGAGCCACAGCGCCAAGCGCGATTCTATAGTCGTTTTTAACACGGGCGACACTCGCACACACAATGGCAAGATCAACCTCTTTTCTTCTGGATGTTTTGTGGAAGTACCCATGAAAGTCCTCCTCGTATGGCAGGGTCACACCCGTTACGATATCGCCCTCAATGAGGCTTGTCTTTCTAACCGAAGTGAAGAAGTCGTGGATGGATATGTCGCGGGGGCCGTCTTTTCCGTATACGTGAACGACAGCATCCATGACTAAAAGTGGTGTCGCCGTATCCGCAAGTGGTGAGGCATTGCACAGATTGCCTATGCAGGTCGCACGGTTTCTGATCTGGGTCGATCCCAACAGGTGTATGGCCTCTATTAACATTGGATAATGTCTTTTTACATCGTCGTTTTTCATAAGACTGTTCAGGGTTACGCACGCGCCGATAAAGAGACCGTCTTCTTTTGTGAAGCCTAGTTGATCCAGTCCGCCGATCCCTTTGATGTCAATCACCTGGTCAACTCGGGTCACTCCCGCCTTTATCCTTGTCAAAAGGTCGGTACCGCCATTAAGAATATGGGCTCCATCCCCATAGGTGACTAAAAGATCACTTGCCTCTTTTAACGATTCCGGCTTAAAGTACTTGAATTCCCTCACCACTGCACCCCCATTTATTAACTTAGTTTCTACACTAATTCCAACTATTTGTCTTATACCAAAATTTGAACCCGTCACACAGTTTGAGCCCAAAAATAAAAGGTACAAGATGTCTTATTTAGACACCTTGCACCTTCGTTTGGCTTAAACTACTTAGCTCTTTCTTAAAACACTTCTACAAGTACATCCATGATTCCGCCGCAGACCATTCCCTCGTCCTCTGCGACTTCGCCTGTCATCCTGATTGACTCGACGAAGAATCCTCTTTCAAGCATCCTATCCCTTGCTTTTGCTATCACATCGGACTCGCTGCAGCCTCCACCAATCGTTCCAAACGTCCGCCCGTCATAATAGGCGACCATCTTGGCGCCAGCTTTTCTGGGGACCGATCCCTTGGTAGAAATGATGGTCAGCAGGGCCTTTGGCATCGCTGCCTCATCATTCAGCTGCTTGGCGATCTGCTCCTTAAAGGTCACCACTTCGACTTGTTTGTCAAAATGTTTTGTGCCGAACCTGTTTTTAACAGCGATCAGCTGCGCTGTTATAGCTACTGCAATCTCTTCTGGTGAAACCGCACCTATCTCGATACCAATTGGAGACATCAACCTCTCAAGCCTTGCCTTATCCGCTCCTTCCAACAACAGCTGCTCTTTCATGCCGGCAACCCGGCGTTTCGATCCGATCATGCCTAAATAGCAAAGATCTATCTTGAGCATTTTTCTGAGGATGTCCCTGTCGTATCTATGGCCTCTAGTGACCAGCACCACATAGTCAGAGCTTCTAAACTCGATCGTGTCCGTCAGCTTGTCAAAGGCCTCGCAGATTACCTGATCGGCCTCTAAAAACCTTTGCTTGTTCGCAAAGAACGGGCGGTCATCGAATACCACACAAGAGAAGCCTACTTTGGTCGCAAACTCGACCAAGGGTAAAGAGATATGACCCCCACCAAAAATGATCAGTCGCGGCTTTGGTAAGAAAGGTTCGATCAAAACCGCACTGGTCCGACTAATCCTGTCAAAGCGCATTTTTCCTGTGTCCAGCGCTTCTACTACCGCATGGCGGTAATTCTCAGAATGCCCGCCCATCCCACTTGTCAACTCGTTCTCGACGATCAGTTCCTTGTGGCTGATCCGGCCTCCGGTGTCATCGATGAAGTCAAGCACCGTAAAGACGACGCACCGCTTACCCTTGTTAAGATTTTGGTTTAGCTGCTCATAAATCTTATTCTTCATAAGTCGTCCTGTTCTATCAAACTAATGCAATCGCCGGCTATGACAATTCCCTCTTCCAACACTCTGGTGAAAATGCCTTCAGTAGGCATCACACATTCTCCAGTCGCCTGCTTGATCGCGCAGCCGCTATTGTGGCACTGTTTTCCTATTTGAGTCACTTCGTGCAGGGTAGCGCCTATCTTAAGCCTGGTCCCTACTGGCAAGGTGTGTAGTTCGATTCCTTTTGTAGTAATGTTTTCAGCAAAGATTCCTGGGGTTAGGTTGTCAAAACCCTTGTCGATCATTTTTTCGATGCTCTCGATAGCGAGCAGTGAAACCTGTCTATGCCAGTCACCCGCGTGCGCGTCGCCTACGATTCCATGGCCGGTCCTTAGCTCAGCGCTCTTTACAGGATCCTTGACTGTTCCTTTTGTTTTGCTTATGTTGACCGACAGCACCGATGCGCCTGTCGTATTCATTTGATTTAGCTTAGGTTTGTCCATCAGTTGTTTTCACCCTCCAATGCGGAACATCGCCCGTTTTACAGGTATATGGCCCTTGTCGCCTGCGTGGTGCTTTTGCGGTTTATTTTGGACTGCTTCTTCTATTCTGTCTGCGATCCATTCATCACTTTCGAGGCTATCAAGCAGGTCCACCTCTATGTCGGTATGAAGGCAAGGTTTTAGTTTGCCGTCATAGGTCAGCCTCAACCGGTTGCACCTGTCGCAAAAGTCACAGGTCATGGCACTGATAAGTCCTACCCTGCCCCTTGCGCCTTCGAGCTTAAAATACCTTGCGGGGCTGGAGCTGTCCTCAGTGATCTCAATCAAGTTCTTGTTAGCTTTTAGCACCGTATCGCTTGCAATGAACCGATGACTTTGCCAGTATGCCGCTTGACCGATAGGCATCAGTTCGATAAACCGTATGTCAAGGTCATGCGTCAGGGTCAGGTTGATAAAGTCATTGATCTCATGGTCGTTGAATCCACCGATAAGCACTGTGTTAAGCTTAATCGGAGTAAGACCCGCTGCATCTGCCGCACGTATTCCTTCAAAGATAAGGTCAAGACAGTCCCTACCTGTCAATTCTTTCATGCTGTCCCTATCCAGTGAGTCAAGCGAGATGTTCACGCGGTCGAGTCCGGCTTCTTTTAAGCCTTTGGCATACCTGTTAAGCAGCACTCCGTTGGTGGTAAGCGTGAGTTCTTTTAATCCGCTGATCGACTTAAGCCTTGCCACAAGCGCGATAATCCCATCGGCAAGCAGAGGTTCTCCACCTGTCAGTCTGATCTTTTTGATGCCCATATCGACCATCACCTGCGCAACGCGTACGATCTCATCGGCGCTTAGCACCCTTTTCTCTTCACGGCAGCTTTCGCCTGTTTTGCAGTACTTGCAGCTTAAGTTGCACTGATCTGTCACTGCGATCCTCAGATATTCTATTGTTCTACCGTATTGATCTCTCATCATCAACCTACTGTTCTTTAAAAGTAGTATGCGTCAACCACAGTACCCTTTTCTATCCGTCCTATCTCTTTTGGTATGACCACATATCCGTTTGACTGCGTCAGATAGGTGATCAGTCCCGATTTACCATTAGTAGGGTTCGCCAAGAGCCGCGCGTTCTCCTCTGTCAGACTCACCATCTGGTAGGTGTCACGGCCCTGTGCCGCCACAACCTCATCAACAAGCACCGCCTGCACTTTTCTTTCGCTAGCTACCTTATAGCCCCACGTCACAAGCAGCGCTTTGATTAGCAGTCTGAATACCACAATCGCGCTGACAGGATGTCCAGGCAGACCGAATATGGGTTTACCCCCTATGGATGCCACGATGGTGGGTTTTCCAGGTTTTATCGCCATACCGTGCACAAGGACTCCAGGGTCCCCGATAGACGATAAGATCGTAGCCGTCATGTCCTTTTCACCGACTGAGCTTCCTCCCGATACGCACACGACATCCGCCTTTGAAACAGCCTGTTCCACTTCGCGTCTGATCAGGTCATAGTCGTCCTTAAGCACCTTGGTCTCCAGCACCTCAAAACCTAAGGCCTCGGCTTCGACCTTTAGCATATAGGTGTTGATGTCGCGTACTTTTCCTTTTATCTGCGCTTCTTCAAGACTCACCAGCTCGTCTCCTGTCGAGAGGATCATGATCGTAGGTTTTTTTAAGACGTTTACCTCTGTAAATCCAAGTGAGGCAAGAGCCCCTATCTCATGCGTTCCGATAAGTGTATGTCTATGTAGCACCGTCTCACCGGGCTTGATATCCTCGCCGGCTTCGATGATGTGGTTGCGTTTAGTATGTTCTCCGATAATGGTGACTGTGCCGTCTTCGTTTGCGACCGTGTCCTCCACCATCACCATCGTCTGCGCGCCACTTGGAATCATCGCCCCGGTTGGCACGTACACGCAGTCAGCTTCGTCCACTGTTAAGTCGGTGACACTGCCCATGCCCACTTTACCTATAAGCTTTTTCACGCTTGTGTGCGAGCAAAAACGTATGGCATATCCGTCCACGGTCGATTTTGCGAATTCGGGTATGGTGACCCTGCTGATTATCTTATCGCTTAACATCCTACCAGCTGCATTTAAAATACCGATGTCTTCCGATTGCAGCGGCCGATCCATAAATGCACCGCCGATTGTCTTAAGAACCTCCTCTATAGGAGTCATGCTCAGCCCTTTTACTATTTTGCCCATGTGAGTACCTCGTGATGTAAAAATGTTTTTGTCAGCTCTTTCTTAGGAGAAAGCAGAACGCTTTTACCGTTTCCTTGTTCGACGATTCGCCCTTTTTCAAGGTAGACGACCGTATCAGCGACCCTTGCCGCCTGCGACAGGTTATGCGTCACCCAAACGACTGTAAGTCCATCGTTATCCACCCTGTCTCTAATCGTTTGTTCCACAACCTCAATCGAATAGGGGTCGATATTCGCCGTCGGCTCGTCTAACAGCAGAAGCTTCGGCTGATACACAAGGGCCCTGCCGATCATCACCCTCTGTTTTTCGCCATCCGATAAGGTGATAGGATACCGCTCAAGTAAGCCTTCGATGCACATCTGACCTGCGACCTCATAAGCCACCGCTTTCGCCTTATCCTTACTGATCTTTCGAAGGGTCAGCGGATACATCAAATTATCGATCACCGTCCTATCGAATAAGACCGCCTGCTGCCACACAAAGCTCGTTTGCATCTTGTCAAACCCGTTGATGCAGCGAACGTGTCCTGAAGGGCTAAGGGCTGAACTCAGCAGTTTGAGCAAGGTGGATTTTCCGGCACCGTTAGGTCCGATCACGCAGGTGATCTCTCCTTTTTTTATGACCAGCTCGTCAATGGAGAGAGCCTGCCTGCTGTCATATTGTTTTGTCAGGTTGTTGTAAATCACATTCATAGGGTTATCCTTTTACTCTATCAACTTATAAAGTATCGTGTTGGCGACAAAGGCTAAAAGTATCAAAATCAGCCCCATCGCAATCGAGGTCTCGTAGTTTCCCATACTGTTGTTCATGGCGATAAAGGTCGTCATCGTTCTTGTCGCTCCTCTGATGTTGCCACCCACAAGCATGATCGCACCGACTTCTGAAACCGCCCTGCCAAACCCGGCCACATACGCCCCCATGATTACTTTACGGAGCTCTAAAACGAGCATCTTGAATGTTTCAAACCGATTCGCACCCAAGCTTTCGCAGGTGTCTATGGTATGTTGCGCTTTTGCCTTTGTGTTGTTTATAATGATACCCATCACAATGGGTGTAATCAGAATAGTTTGGGCGATCACCATCGCACTGGGTGTGAACATCAGCTCAAAGACACCAAAGGGACCCTTTCTTGCCAGCAGTATCGCAGTGACAAGTCCAATCACAACAGGCGGCATGGCCATCATGGTGTTGATCAAGCGGACGGTCATCTTCTTGAGGGTAAAGTCCTTAGAAAGAATCAACAGTCCAAGCGGTATGCCTATCACAGAACTGATAAGGCTTGACATGAAGGACACGGCGATCGACAGAAAAATCACCTGATACACGTCCTGGTTAAAAGTTACAAGAAGGTGCACACCTTCTTTTAGTCCATCAAAAATATAATTCATCTACTGATCTCCATGGTCCGCATTGGGTACAAACAACTGCTGTCCGTACTCTCTTTGCCCAAAGGTTGCGATTCTGTTTTGTGTTTTTTCAGACACCAGCCACGTATAGAATAGCAAGGCGTTATTCTCATATTCCTTTTCAGTCTCTGCCCGATTGACAAGAATCACGCTATATTGGTTGAAAAGCCGCCGGTCGTCCTCCACAATCACCTCTAGGTCAAGGTGAGAGCTCATCGACAGATAAGTCGCACGATCTGTCAAAGTATAGGCCATCAGCTCGCTTGCCATCTGAAGCGTCGCTCCCATACCCTGGCCCGATTCGAGGTACCATCTTGAGGATGGTGAAATACCTAAGGATTCGAGCAGGGTGCGTTCTTTGACATGCGTACCCGATTCATCGCCTCTTGAAAGATAGCTGCACTCACTATCCGCTATTTTCTTATAAGCTAGGGCGATGTCCTTAAGCCCTTTTAAAGATGCAGGATCCTCCTTAGGGCCGACTAAGATAAACTCGTTGTACATCACAGCGCTTCTCATAATCCCGTACCCGTCGTCCATAAAGCTTTCTTCTGCGTCTTTTGAATGAACGAGCAGCACATCCGCCTCGCCCTCCATGCCCATCCTCAGGGCTTTTCCACTACCGACGGCAACCACCTTCACCTTTACGCCGTATGCTTCTTCAAAGTCAGGCAGTAAAAAAGCGAGCAGCCCACTGTTTTCAGCACTTGTCGTGGTTGCCAATACAATGCTCTCTCTCGATTCGGCTTTAAATACCACAGTCAACGAAAGCAGCAGCACAACCATGACAGAGAGTAAGACAATTTTTTTCATGTGTCACTCCTTAGTTCCTCTTCAGCCGCATTCGCCGTCTGTACCGCACAAGATTCCAAGTCCATGCCCTAATACCGGTAGCACCACTTCTAGGTTTTCTGCAACCGCCTTGGGGCTCCCGGGTAGGTTGATAATCAGCGACTCACCGCGTATTCCCGCAGTCGCTCTCGAAAGCATGGCCTTTGGAGTCACCTCGAGACCCTTTGAAAGCATGGCGAAAACAAGGCCCAAGGCTTCTCTTTCAATCACTTGCTTTGTCGCTTCAGGAGTGACATCCCGTTTCGAAAACCCGGTTCCTCCGGTAGTCAGTATTATGTTTATTGCCTGGTCGCACATGTCGACTAAGGCATCTTTTATCCTGTCCACCTCATCGGGTACGATCTGGTAACCTTTGATCTGGTACCCACAAGCATGCATCATCGTCTTGATCAGCTCACCGCTTTTATCTTCGCGCTCTCCACGAGCACCTTTATCGCTAACGGTTATTACTCCAAAAGTATACATAATCTCTCCTTGTGTTAAATTCAGAATATTGTAATTATTATACCATTATTTTCAAGGTCTCAGGGCAAGTCCTTAAAATTCAAAAAAAAACTTCACCTACGAAAGGTGAAGTTTGATCCTTATATTTCAATACGGTTCTTACCGTTTCTTTTGGCCTGATACAATTTAAAATCGGCAGATTTGATGGTATCATACAGACTATCGCCCCTATAGCTGACAAGCCCCCCGCTATAGGTAACCTTGACAGAAAACTGCTTTTCGCTTTCTATGCCCAGCGTCTTGTTGATTTCTGTAAGAACCGCTTTCGCATTTTTGAGCGAGGTGTTTTTCAGGATCACGACAAACTCTTCGCCACCATATCTGTAGATTGTATCTTCCGGTCTTAGTCGGTGCTTGAAAACGTCGCCTAAGAGCTTTAGCACCTCATCGCCTAAGGTGTGCCCAAAGACGTCGTTGACTTTTTTAAAGTCGTCAAGGTCGACAATGCCGACGCATATCTCGTGCTCGCTCGGGTCGATCGAAGACAGCTCGTCAAAATCGGACACCAGTTTTCTTCGATTGGGCAGTTGGGTAAGCTCATCTATCAGTGCGAGCTGTTCAAACTTGTTCGACTTCAAATAGGCTTTGGTCACATCCTTAAAGAAGTAGATCAGACTGTCATAGCCCTTAAATCCGATAGGTTCCTGACTGATTTCGATAAAATAGGTCCTATCTAGGCTATTCTCAATACGGTAGACCTTTTCATTTTCAGACTTGAGGGTCAGCTTGCTGCCGTTGACATAATCCTCGATGTTGTTGTTGAACAGCAGATTTATTTTTCGGTTCTCGTACAAGATTTCACCGCTGTCCGATAAAATCAATATGCCGTCATTTGAAAGCTGAAAAAGCTGTTCAAAGATAACGTCTTCCTGCTTCAAGTAGTTGCCCTGAAGGCTTGTCGCTCTTCTAATCAGTAGAAATAGTGCGATATAGGAAACCACCAGTAAACTGATTGCGACGCTTGTTTTTCGGTAATGATCCTTCTTGAACTCCTCATTATATCGTTCGATCTCCTGGACCAGGTCGTCGGTATAAAAGCCCATACCTATGTAAGCGTCCCACTGGTCGATCCGCTTGATATAGGATATCTTTTCAGAAACGCTACCGGTCTCTTTATTAAGGTAGTAATAGGTAATGAAGGCATCCTCGCTATCCTTGAGCGCCTCCAGACACTTGTCATGGATTGACACTCCGTCGTAATCGAGGATCTGTGACATATTCTCACCCAGATAGCTCGAGTTCCCGCTAACAAGAGCGGTACCGTCGTTTTCGTGGATAAAGATATAGCTGTTTTTACCGCTATAATAAAACTGAAGGCGTTTTGTAATGTTGCTTTTCAAGTCGATTTCCATATCTTCTAGATAGCTGCCAGTGCCGATCAGTATGTCGAGTTCTGGAGCATATAAACAGTAGGATGTTTTCGTCAGCGGTTCGCCTCCGCTTACCTTGGGCCAGTCGTAGGTCACATAAACGCCATCTGGATTATCAACAGCCTTGAGCATCTCACGTATATAGTAGACACCATTCTTATCCACAAGATCGACAACACTCGTCCCCTCAAAGGTACTGTCCGTTCCAGATCTGAGCAGTTCCCCTTCTTTGCTCAATGCAAAAAAAAAATATTCAGTGTCCACACTTACATGTATCTCGAACTCTTCGAGTACCTTGCTTTTCATTTCAGAAATATCAACGTTTTTAAACTCTAGCTCATTAAGCAACATGTCTCTCATGTTCTGAACCTTTGATTTTGTCACCTCGTTCTCACGATCCTGAATGAACCTCAGTTCATATTCGATCTCATCCACCCGGTTGAGCACCTCGGACCTGACGTCGCTTTTCATTCCATTTAGAATGAACGTTTCAAAACGCTTTGAGGATACTTTGACATTGTCGATTCCCGTAGCCAACAGATAGACGGACATGGCGAGTAGTCCCATCGTCAATATGCCAATAAGAATGATCCAGTTCAACCTGATTTTTGCCCGTGTCACGTTCATAAGCAGCTCCTAAGGTAGGTTTATTGCGAAATATCTATATCCCATTATAGCACTTTTACCCTTGATATTTCTTATTAATCGATAGAAGGATACAGCCTGCCTCATCCATACATAAACTTACACACCTCTGTACAACTTACTTTAATCATATGATAAACTATAACTAATTAACAGACACGAATCAGCAGTGAGGTGAACTATGAAGGAATTAAAAATTAGTCGAACTACAAAACGAAGAGACCAAAAACATCAGGAGATTTTAACCGCAGCTGCCGATTTGATGGTCCTTCATGGATCAGGTTCTGTTTCTTTAGAAGATATTGCAAAACACGCGGATGTGGCAAGAAAGACCATCTACAACCATTTCGAAAACAAAGAGGCGCTTATCAAAGAAATGGTCATGCCTGTCTGCGACCATGCCAAAGACTATCTATCGGATGCCAAAGATCTTAAAAAAATCTCTTTAGACCAAATCTGGACCTATTGTCTTGAGCTGTGGAAAACCGAGTCCTTAAACTCGATCCTGCTAATGAAGCTAAACTCGGATGATTGCACCGAAATAGAAAGCTACAAGCACGGTTTCGTATTTGTATTCAACCAGTTACTGAGGCTGGTTCCCGAGTATTCCACACTCGATGATAAGCTTATCAAAATCATGGCTAACACCATCTATCAGGTCTACCTGCCTATTTTGGAAAGCATCCATACCCTCGATGGATATGATCAGATCTTCAGAAACAGCATGACCGGACTGATTAGCTCCATTAAACAAGAATAGAAACAGCACGCTCAAAGTGGTATGCCTTAAGCGTGCTGTTTTGCTATTTAAACCCATCATACGAGCCTGAGCCTAGGTCTTTCTTTGACATGTCCCTTGTGCAGCCACAAAGGACAATGATTGTCACAGTACTCGATTAGGGGCAAAAGCTTATCTTTATCAATTAAACATGTATTTGTGTCTCCTTCGGATAGGCTTTTCGTGATGCTCTTGATGCTTTGCCCCAGTGAAAAGCACTTCATCATTTCAAACATGAAAAGATCCATACGCTCCCCATCCGGTAAAAGCATACTCAGTTCATGCTCTACCTTTTCAAGCTCTGGGTGAAAGCTCCAAACGTATCCGTCACAGAAAGCTTCAAACTCCTCTGAATCAAATTTGGAGTATTCCTCAAAAGTCGAATTGTTTTTTATCCTTTGATAGATTTCAATAAACGTTGACTCGATACCAGGATGATAGATTCTTGCAGATTGAAAGTCATGTCCAACATTTGTCACCGGAAGCAGAGCGAAAAGGGTGCTGATTCGGTACTCATCCATAAGAACCGACTTGATCCATTTGTCCAAATCATATATTGAAATGACACCGAATTTATAAACGGCAAACTCAATCATTCTAGCTATTCTAGTGTTAAAACCTATTTGTCTAATCACCCGTTCGTTCATCTGCGCTTTAATCACTTCGGCTACCTCATGTGGAACATACAGGCACGCCTTGTCTTTTTCTATTAACTCAAAACAAAAGCCCAAGTCGATCAAATCCTCCACAAAGGGGCAAACATGCTCTCTTAACCTATTTTTCACTAAAGCATTGAAGCATTTGATATGTCCATCAATCATATAGTGGCAATGCTCAGGTAACTTCGATAAGATATCAGTATGCAGCACTTCAAGCCTTTCAGCACGTTTCAGATTGTCGACCCCTCTGATACCGCGTCTACTTCCAATCCTCTGAAGCTCAAGATCGGTAAGCTCATTCAGACAGTCATTCAGTGTCTTTCCTTCCTGCATCGGTCTGTTCTTTCTTAACTTAATCACATCAGGCTCAAGGTCCGAATCACCCCTAGAGTTCATAACTGCGCCTAGGTTCAGCCACTTCGGCATCTTTTTAAACACCTGCAGGAAACGACTCAAGAATAGACGGACTTCATCTTCTGATTTTAAAGAAGTCACCTGTCCTATGGCATTCACAATCCCCTGCTTATCACCTTCTACCTGGTAGATAGACAGCAGATGGTCAGTAAGCCTCCTACTGTCAATCCTCATGTCATCGACAAGCTCAGCAAGAGCTTCAACAAGCGGTTCATACCCATCGGCCCAGTATCCCAGACCGCTGCTTTTAAACCCCTTCCATTCCACCATGCTAGGCTCATCCCGTTCACAATCGCCTCTCTTTGCAATTCCCCTAGAAAACAGAGCGACATTCTTCACACTCGACTCATAAACAAAATTGCCCGTAGTCAAAAATGTGCGGTTCGTCCGATTGATTTCCTTTACTCTTAACGCAAGCTCCCTATCTGAAAAATCGACAGCAGCAAGCTCGCGATACTTATCAAAAGCCCAGTCCATATGTACAACGCCGTATTTACATACCAGATACTCCATGAAGCTTGCCAGTTTTATATCTTGTGCCATCATTTCACCTACTATCCGATTATTTGATTAGTTTCTACCAGTTTCAGTATATCATTTCTTAAGGTGATAGTTTAACCACTGTTTAATGATAACATTTATCAATTACGGGTATCTATATACTATACGATTGTATTGTATGAAAAAGATTGGTGGTAAAGATGAAAAGACTATGTTTGATACTCGTATTTTCCTTACTTCTAGCAAGTTGTACCCCAACTGCATCACAAGAAACACCTAGTGAAAACGAAGGTGCTTACTGTCTTGCCTATACACCTCAGGGGCAAGTGGTTTATGATGCCCATTGGACAGGTGAATACCCACAGATCGAAAAATTTGATGGCGACTATAAGACTGCTACCTTCGCACTAGGATGTTTCTGGGGACCAGCAGCTCATTTTGCCGTACTTGACGGCGTACTTAGAACCAGAGTCGGTTACACTGGCGGAACAGGCACTACGCCGTCATACGAAAATCTGGGTAACCATATCGAAGTCATCGAAATTGATTATGACCCTGCATTCCTCACCTATGAAGATCTTGTAACCCTCTATTTCACCTATTATGATGCAACCGTGAGAGCATATAGTCAGCGGGTAAAGTCTGTGATCTTCTATCGCGACGACGAGGAACAGAGTATAGCCAATAATCTTAAAAAGGAGTTTTCACAATCACAGGGAAAACCCATCTTTACAGAAATCGACCCACTGGACGTATTCTATCTTGCCGAAGATAGACATCAACTGAGTTATCTAAAAAAAGAAACCTCGCTCTATGACGAAGTTTCTCAAATATTCACCACACCCGATAAGCAAATCTTATCCATCCTTGCATCAAAGCTAAACGGATACATTGCAGGTTATGGTAAATCAAAAGATTTAACTGTACTACTGCAAAATTCCGGACTATCAGACGCTTCTCAAAACAGAATGAGGGCAATCGTAGATCGGGAAAACTGATCGGATCCCATTCAACCGATAGCTAGTAAGACCGTTTGTAGTTTTCGCCTACTATCCTCTTGCAGATCGTCTAGTAGAAATACGTGTGAACACTGCTGAAACCACAGCGATTAATAGACAAATGTATCCTATCGGAATCAAAAAGAAAGGTTCGATCAAGATACCCTCCTCATTCACAGATGAGCCGATGAGATTGAACATGATAATGCAACTTGCAGCTAGTACTAGCGCTAACAAACTGACATGGTATTTTTTCATTTTAGCAACTCCTTTCATTGGTTAAGCCAAGTATACCAATACGAGAGCTAAACATCATTCGAATCAACTTACATTTGCCTTACACTCTTGTAAGAATCTTTACCGGTTCAGCAAGATAAATGTTATCACACCCTTTACAATTAGTGTCTTATACACTATAATTATTCATTATCGGGGTGTGGCGCAGATTGGTAGCGTGCTTGACTGGGGGTCAAGAGGCCGCAGGTTCAAGTCCTGTCACTCCGACCATAAAAAACTAGTATTTCAGTGATGAGATACTAGTTTTTTGTATTAATGCACTTGTCATTTGCGTGTATAGCTTTCGATTTGCCATGGGTAGATCACGATGTTTTCTGTAGTGACTATGGTACCCTGGTTGTTGATTCTGGAGCCTGCATCCACGTTGTACACGGCTTTATGAATGGTTGTGATGATGATGGATTCGGTGGTTAGCTTTTGTCCGTCGGCAAGGTCTGTTGTGCCGATGTTGCCAAGTATGGAAACCGTCGTTTGAGCGGTTCTGACCACTCCAGTGTGAATAAAGCAATAAGGTGAGTTTGGATTATTCGTATAGGCTGCATAGTCAAAGTCAGTAGCAGACCCATACCTTGGGGCCATATAGATATTGTCCTTTATTGCGAAAGAATAGTAGCCTGGATCGACCCTTGTGCGGGTCACCACCGATATATAAGTGCTTTCTGGACAGTAGGGCGTAATCAGCCTGTTGCTCTCGCTGCAGTAGATCGATTCCTTGTGAATATCATCATACTCTGTGGGTTCTGTACCGGGTATGAAGAGTTCGGTGATAACCGTACTGCCTTCAGGGTCTCTATAACTTAGCGGAGTTGGAATCTTACCTGATTTACTGTCGACTTCCATGGTGACAAGCCCCACCTCTTCATACGATTTGAACCCTTTGTCCGCAAGGTCCTCATGAATGGACTGCATCGCTCCCTTCCAAAACTTAGCTGCGATTGTGGACCCCTGAGAAAGCGGTACCTGCACATCGTTTCCTATCCAGACGCTCGCAGCGTAGTAGCCTGTATAACCGATAAACCACGCATCGTGTTTGCTGGATGTCGTACCGGTCTTACCCGCAATGGGGATTCCTTCGTTGTTTTCTCTGATAGCCGCGGTTTTGGCTAGACCTACGCGCGCTCCCGATTGCAGCATGTCATGCATCAAAAATGCGACATTCTCTTCAACCACAAAGGTCTTTTCTGGAACGTTCTCAAGAATCACCTTTCCGTATTTGTCCGTGACCTTGGTGAAGGTGATGGTTTCGTTTCGTGTTCCTCCGTTTGCTATCGCACCGTATGCACCTGCCATATCAAGCGGTGTCGTGCCCACCGACATGCCACCTAAGGCGACAGCCGATAGATTTCTGTCATGAACCGGTCCTTCGAGGTCGAGCGTCGATATTCCAAACTTTTGCAAGTAAGGTATCAGAAGATCCACTCCAAGACGATCAGCAACCTTGACAGCGATTACATTGTTGGACATCTCAATCGCTTCACGCATGGTCATGATACCCCAGTACTTGTATGCCTGATGCTCATACCAGTTCTTAGGCCATCTTTTACCCTTGTTGTCATAATGGGGCACATCGTCAAATACGGTAGATGTGGTCAATCCACTATCAAGTGCCGGTATATAGACACCTAAGGGTTTGATTGAAGATCCTGGTTGTCTAGGATTAAGCGCCCTGTTGTACACTCGCTGCCCGGCGATGTTTCTGCCACCCACAAGGGCTCGCAGCTCACCAGTACGGTAATCGATCACCACCATCGCAGACTGGGGTTGAATCACACCGGTACTTGAAATATTGTAAAACACCTTATTGATCAGGAGTTCGCCGCTTTCTCCGATTGTATAAAAGGTAGGATTGATTTCAAAAAAAGACTTATCAATCACGATATTTCTTCGTCTATCAAAGGACTTGTATTCGTATCCTATTTTTATGGTTTTTCCTTTAAAAATGTACATCTCCTGGATCGAAACTTTTTCATCGTAGAATTCCTTTGCCCCAAGTAGCCGTGTTTCAAAGGTCGGATCCGATCGATAGGCGTCTTTAATGAAGAGGTCGATTCCCTTTTCTGTTCCATCCGCATTGAAGACCCTATAAAAGTTGAAGGCCTTGCTGTGTTTTAAAACAAGATTGCCGTCATTGTCAAAATAGTAATCGTTAGGATTAACAACAAGTTCTGCATTCGCATTGACCAGCGTGTCAAGATCGTTCAGACTGATGATCGACCCGATGACATCGTCATTCTCATTTTCTATCAGATGCAGAATGTTTCTGGATTTATCCCTATAGGCTTCAATGACAGGCAAATTAGCCACCGTCCTGAACAATAACCCTTCTTTTTCTAGCGCCTGCTTTAAAAGGACGATTTCATCTTCTATCATCCATTCCCAATAGTTTTCTTTTAAAAACTTATCCCTTTCGATCAGTCCAAGCTCTGCAAGTTTATTAAGTGTGTCCGGACCGACGATTCCATCGGTACCCAGACTATATTTTTTTTGAAATGCGACAACAGCACGTCTTGTGGCTGCGTCAAAGGTAGGATTGAAATCGTCAGAATTGTACGCGGCTTCCACCTTTTTTTGCAACTCAAGATCAAGTGTCGAATAGATCTGAAGCCCTGCTCCATAGAGCATTCTTTCAGCCTCTAGCTTTGTAATGTTCTTTTCTTCTATCAGCGCCCCTAACACATCTTCCTTGACCATATCTGCAAAATAAGAAGAGATGTCTTCGTTTCTAAAGGCTCCCGGTACAAATCGTTCGATGATCTTATAGCTTGTCGCATAGTCTAGCGCATAATCATATTGCTCTTTGGTAATCACGCTATTGGTTTTCATCGCATATAACACTACCTTAAAGCGCTCTAGCATGTTCTCATTGAAGACTATCGCATACTCGTCCGCATGCTCGCCAAGCACATAGTGGCCGTCTGTCACATCGTTTTTATCGATTATCGTAAAGGGCGCATATCTGGAACTGGCCTTAGGAATCCCAGCTAGAATAGCCGCTTCGATGTAGTCTACATCGTCGGCGTCTTTTGAAAAATAGCGCTGGGTCGCGGCCTGAATTCCCTGAACATTTGCTCCTAATTCGATTGTGTTTAGATAAGAGGCGATGATCTGTTCCTTTGACAGATGTTCTTCAAGATCGGTCGCGTAGTGGGCTTCTTTGATTTTTCTGATAAAGCCCTCCTGGCCCTTATCAAATCGAGTATCCGCAAGGTACATGTTCCTTGCATACTGCTGTGTGATGGTCGATGTCCCGGAAGGACTTGTATCATTTTTTAGCGCTTCAATCACCGCACCTACCAGTCTGACAAAATTGAAACCATCATGTTCAAAAAAGGTCTTGTCCTCAACAGCGACAAAGGCATCTATGATGTCCTTATCGATGTCCTCATAGGGTATGATCGTTCTCACTCCGCCGTCAGACACCTTTTCAAACTGAACACCGTTGATATCGTAAATCACCGAGTTCTCTTCGAGAAGCTCGTAGATATCGTAATTCGTAATCGGCGGCGTCTCAGCAATAATGCTCTGCACAAGTTGAAGCACGGTCCCTGCAGCGATCACTCCTAAAACGATTACCAGAAAGAAAGTATAGATTAAAAACATCACCAACCGATTCAACTTTTTCTTTTTCATGTTCTTTTTCGTATACTGACTCATTTTTCTCCCCCCTCCGACTAGGCATTAATTCCTTATGAAGGTGAATATGTTTTTTCAATCATATCTAAAAACTTAGTTACAAGAACAGGATTAAAGACGGTTCCGCTGTCTTTAATCAGTATCTCCCTTATTTCATGATGGCTCATGGGCCCACGGTAGGGTCGATTGCTTCTGAGTGCATCGTACACATCACACACGCTTACCATCTGACTGACGATATTTGTGTTCCAGCGCTCACCAAGATTAGGATAACCAGCACCGTCGTATCTGATATGATGCTCAAGCGCCACGAGCATCGTCAGCTTGTTCATCTCGTTCTGTTTACAGATATACTGGGCGCCTCTGATAGGGTGACTCTGAATGATTGCGAGTTCATCGTCGTCTAAGCTGCCTTTTTTGTTGAGGATTTCAGAGGATATCGTCATTTTTCCAATGTCGTGCATCAGTGCCGCTAGGGTGATGTCCACAAGGTGTTGCCCTGTAAACCCCAAGTTATCGGCAAGCTTCATCGTCAGGAGGGCGACATTTGTCGTGTGTACAAAGGTGTATTCATCCTCTGTCTTGATCGACGCCAGATATTCCATAGGATTACTGATTTGATTGAAGGTCTTAATAAAATTGACAGCCAAGAACCTTGCCTCTTTCTCATCTGTCTTGGTAAGTTGTTTTGTGAACTGAATATTGGCATAAAGTGATTTGAGATCAAGCGTTGATTTTTCAAAGATCCTGTCGTAGTCGATCGCTGCATCTTCTCGGATATATTCCTTATCCCAATCTTCAATCGCCAGTTTTCCCAACCTAATCCGATCGTACTTGCCAAACTCCTTAACCTCCGGCGACACCATCTCTTTAAATACGGCTAACAGCTCTTCCCGAGTGACCCCTCTTATGAAGGTCAGCCTCTCTATCCCTTTTTTTCTTAACACTTCTACAAAGTTACGGCTCACAGATCCAAGATCAGGAAGCAATCTTGAGTTTACGACGACCTCTCCGTCTATGATCAGGATCGTTAGCTCCGATTCTGTAAAGAAGATCAACTGGATCGTCTCGTATAGCTTGTCAACGAAGATATCGATCTGAGGATGCCCGAGCGTATAGAGCTTGATCGTATTCACCGTCGCTACGATCTCGTGAATGACCTTTTGATTTTCTTGATTGAATGTTCTAATCATCATGCACCTTCTTACACCTTGTCGTTTAACTGTTCGCATAGGGTTCTGATGTTCTCATCTCGTACATTCAAGCAATACTCCAGCATACTTTGAATGCTTTCTCGCGGGTAGGACTTTAAAGTGCCGTAAAGGTGTAGCTGTGTCTTTTTCAAGTTTTTTAGGGTTAATGAGACATTGTGGCGCGCGATCTTTTCAAGCGTAGGCAATACCTCGATTTCCTTGAGACTGGCAAGCGTGTCGAGTAGCTCTCTATTAAGCCTTAGGGAGTCGTCAGAGACATAAAATACCTTGATCATCTCCGCTAAATGGGGAGCCATTTCGTTTATCGCACATGCTCGAATCAGGGCTAGCGCCTGCACTGCCTCTTCCATTTTTTTAGAGTCCAGCAACTCCTTAAGCGTGGTAATCGCATACCTGTCATGATGTCTTAAAAATAGGTCGATAACAGCGATCCGCACCTCAAGCTCATGACTCTCCAGCAGTTCCCTAAGCCTCGCACTAATGGCATGGTCCCATCCGACTTCGACCACTCGTAGAAGTATTGGAATTTGCTCATCGCTTACCTCGCCTATCTTATCAAGCGCTGCTATCGAAGCGCTATTGCCGAAGTTGACGACAAGATCAAAAACCTTCTGTCGTTCAATATCAGTTGTAGCCTCTAAAAAGCAGTCAAGAAGCCATGTCAGATTCTTCTTACCACTCAGTACAATCAGCTCGTTCAGCTCATCAAAACCTGCACCAAAGGTCTTACTTTTAAGTAAACCCTGATAATCAGCTTTGAGTTGACTCGTAAACGCGAGTTCGGAATAAGCGTTTAAGACAAACGCGATGGCAAGGCTTCTGTTCTGGTCTTCGCTTTGAATGTTATGCCGATGGAGTACATGGTGGATATGGAGAAGCAGGGCATATTCTGCCTCATGAAGAAAACCTTGCAGCATCCCTGCGATATCCGTTACAAAATCATAAAAAGCCTGCTGATCGAGTTCGCCATCTATAAGTTTCAAAATGGCACCGACAACACGCTTGTTCACATAGGATGAATCAAGCGCCTCGATGTAGCCCTCTGCATCAAACGACTCCTTATCAATTTCAATTTCGCGGCTGTCGCCGAGTCTTATGTCACTAAGGATCTCACCATATTCATCAGGTACATAGTCCTCATAAAGTTCTCTTTCAAAAAGCTTTTCTATCTGTTTATAATGGATACTTGGTTCCTCCCCCGGCTTAGCTGCTCCTTTTCGCTTTTGCTTGTCCGTTTGCGAGAACGCGCTTATCAGTTTTATGAGTGCCGGTGAGATCTCCTTGTTCTGACGACTCGCATGCTCAAGAAAAGCCTGAGTCATTTCTATAGAAATTGCGTTGATAAACTCATCAAGCTCGAACTCTTCGCTAAAACCATTTAGTTTTTCAAAGGACGTCGAAAGGATGACTTCCTTAAGCTCGCTGGTAAACTCAGGGAACATTTTACTGATCGTTTCAAACACTTTCTTCTTATCTACCAGTTGACCGCCTTGCTTTGACCTATGATAGCACTCGTCCAAGATATGAGTGTAATTATTCGCTATCTGCTCTTGTGACAGCTGTCCCCTAATGAGCCGTTCCCATAGGGATGTTTTATCAGCTCTTGCCATGTCAGCGCTTCCTGTCGAATCGTCATCATACGAGACAACACTAAGGTCCATTTCGCTGATGGATACATACTCAAGCGACTTGATCTGTTCTTCTACAAGCGGATATTCTTCAAGTACGGTTTTAGGTGATACTTCAAGTACAAGACGGTAAAACGACTGAAGTTCTTTTGCTTGCAGCCCTTTTTTTAATAGCAGGGTGTGAATGCCGCGCTGGCTGAGAAAAAGAGCGAACTCCTGAAGACCCGCCTGTTTTAAAGCAAGCTCCATATCGTTGATGATCAACCTGTTTTTAATTGCAGTAATGCTGATCACAGGAGACCTTGTAAAAAACTCATCCAATAAAACAAATAAGCGTTCACTGACGCTATCAATTGCGCTGTGTCCTTCAGGATACATGCCTGTATTTTTTTCGAGTATCATCAGACCTTGTATTAGGTTCATAAGCTCAGATAATTCAAACTTACTTTTATTAGCAAAGTCCTTATTCACATCAGTCAAATCCGCTCACCTCGCCTTACACCAAACTATGTCTTATTGCATTTGACGTTATTCATAAATTACCCTAATCGAGCACAAATAATCTAGTAACCGGTCAAGTATCTTTGAAGATCATCTTCACCAAATCGCTGCTTAACCATTTAAATGCCCAAATTTGTTGATTCACAGCTTTACTAGCCTTGAATTCTGTGTTACTATTTTCATTAAACTATATTTAAGACAGAAGGTGCATCTTATGAGTCGTCATGAAATTTTAGAAGCCAAGCGTTGCCTGCAGTGTAAAAACGCGTTATGTATAAAGGGTTGTCCTGTTTCTACCGATATACCCGCGTTTATCAGCTATTTTAAAAACAACCGGATCCTAGAGGCCGGCAAGCTTTTATTCGAGAACAATCCCCTTTCAGTGGTTTGTTCACTGATCTGCCCTCACGAGCGCCAATGTGAAGGTTACTGCGTACTGAATAAAAAAGAGCAACCAATCCATATCAGTTCAATTGAGAATTACATATCAGACTACTACCTGACGGTCATGGACTACCAGATCAAGGCGAAAAATTCAGAACAGGTCGCAATCATCGGAGCAGGACCTGCCGGACTCACCATTGCCATGACCCTGGCGATCAAGGGCTATCAGATCACCATCTTTGAGGCAAACGACAAAATCGGCGGTGTTTTAAGATATGGCGTTCCTGAATTCAGGCTGCCAAAATCCATTCTAGACCGTATCCACGATAAGTTGATCGCACTTGGTGTTGTGATAAGACCAAATACGCTCATCGGGCCCAACCTCACCCTCGACAATCTTTTTGAAGACGGATATGATGCAGTGTTCATCGGCACAGGCGTGTGGAAACCCAATAAGCTGAAAATCAAGGGCGAATCGCTAGGTAACGTCCACTATGGACTGGATTACCTTAAGAACCCCAATGTGTATGCCCTTGGAGACAATGTCTGTGTCATAGGCGCTGGTAATGCTGCGATGGATGTGGCACGTACAGCGCTTAGAAACGGCAGTCGAAACGTTAGCATTGTCTACCGCAAAGAGCTTGAGCAAATGCCTGCCAATGAGCAGGATCGATTATACGCTCAGGCAGATGGAGTCAAGTTCGAGTTCAATAAGCTCCCTGTTGAATTGACGCGGGAAGGAATCAAGTACATCAAGACCTATTCCACAGAGGATAGCGATGGAGCCTTGATTTGGCATGAAGATCCTTCAAGCACCGGGATGATTGAAGCAAGCTCGATCATTATCGCAGTCAGCCAAGGACCACGAGACAATATCGTTTCAAACACAAAAGACATCGGCACCAATAAATACGGACTGGTGATCACGGATGATGCAGGTCGTACCACTCGCGAAGGCGTATTTGCATCTGGTGATGTGGTGACTGGCGCTATGACCGTAGTCGAAGCTGTAAAATATTCAAAACTTACCTCAAATGCAATCGAGGAATATTTAACAAATAAAACTACAAGCTAGGCAATTTCTAGCTTGTAGTTTTTCATTAAATAACCTTATGTCATAAACAAAAAGGGTAGGCCTACGGCCTACCCTAAATAATTGATTTTATACTTATCTTTGTGCTTCAAACTGTCTTAACAATTCAACAAACAGATATGGAATCTTAGCCATATTCTCAGGTGTTTCAACAAAGGAGATTCTAAACTGCGTGCTTCCTGGATTCACTTCTCCAGCCTTAATGTCATAGAAGCCTTTCATAGGAGCCACAAGTAACGTAGTTTCTACACCATCAACCACTACAGAACCTTCTTGTGCACAGTAAAGTACGAAATCGATCGCATCAAAACCAGGTTTTACGATGTTTCTCACATCAAGAACCGTATAGATCGAAGCGTCAGGACTAGATACGATTAAGCCAGGCTCAAGCGATTTGAATCCATGATAAGCTTTAAGGATGTGTTCCTTATAGTATCCTCTGATCTCACTGCTCCAAGCAGCGATTTGCTCTTTTGTCTCATGAGCAAGGGCACCAAAGATATATTGGCCGATGACGTTAGCACAAAGGTTCGCAGTGTATTCTGCAACAGAACGGTTGTTGAACTCAGCGCTATCGGTAATCACAGCGCCGATTCTAAGACCGCAAGCGTTCCAAACCTTCGATGCTGTCTCGATACTGATTCTTCTGCCTTCGATTCCTGGTGCTTCGGCATCTGTAAGACCCCAAATACTCACAAGATCCTTACCTTCTTCATAGTAAAGCTCTCTATATGCCTCGTCGCTGATCATCCACATGTTGTATTTAACACAAAGCTTGGCAAGATCAACTAGAGTATTGTGGTCATATAGCTGACCAGTTGGGTTATCATAAGGAATAACAAGAAGTGCTCCTGGATTATTCGCTTTAATCGATTCTTCAATTTTACTAAGTTCAGGCAAATCAAAATTACCGTCTTCACTTAACTGACGTTTAACAGTGACTGTTTTTCGTCCTAATCTTTCAGCAAAAGAAATATAGTTCGTGTAAGCGGGATCAATCATCATCAGTGGTTTTTCATCCGAACCTGCAGGTCCGCAAACTCCGATAAGTAAAAGCTCCATTCCGGCAGAGCCACCGTCAGTAACCTGAACGTGCAACTTGCTCGTATCAAAACCTTCGCATTTTAGAATGTTCTTAAATGCATCCTGGCATTCAAGTGTACCTGCAGTACCTGAATATCTCACAACGCCATTTTCAAACGGACTACCCGGTGCGTTAAGTTCAAACATTCTTTTCATCATAGCCGGATTAGTCGGAAGTGATACGTTACCTATACCTACGTTGATAACAGCTTCAGGCTTGACTTTACGCTCGTCATATTTCATTTGTGCTAATCTCACGTCCGATGGTTTTCTTGACTCAAAGTGAGATGAAAGAATTGGTTTACTCATACGAAATCTCCTCAGAAATAGTCTTAAATTGCTGTGCCCCATATGGCTGAGTGTCCTTTAGTAAAACGTTTTCAGACACCTAAGTCCATTCTAACATCACATTTTGGATTTTCAACCTTTTTGTTATATTTTGAACAAAAACAATATGTCATAATTAGCTGCTATTCCAGTCCCATTTTTATCCGGTTAAGGCGTTCGGGATTGATGAGTAGAAATGCCTCCACGCACTTTCGACAAAATTGTGTATCCACATTATCAATCAATATTTTTAAGGCCCTATCCACACATAAGTTGTTCCTATAGGGTCTGTTCGATGTCATCGCGTCAAAGGAGTCGGCGACGGCGATGATCCTTGCCCCAAGCGGTATGTCCTCACCAGACAGCCCTTCGGGGTAGCCCTTACCATCAACTCTCTCATGATGATAATACATGATCGGTACAACCTCTCTAAACGTTTTCGACGCACCCAAAATGGATTTTCCGATAATCGTATGATTTTTAATCAGGTTGAACTCTAGCTCGCTCAGTTTGCTCGGTTTTAAAAGCAGCTCGTCCCTGATACCAATTTTACCGATATCATGAAGTTTAGATGCCGCTTCAATAATCTTTATCTCGTTTTCATCAAGATTCATCTTTTCAGCAATGAGACATGCATATCGAGTCACACGCTCAGAATGGCCCTGGGTGTACTTGTCACGAGCTTCCAGAGCGCATATCAACGTATTGATCGTATCTAAGAGAAACTCGTTTTCAAGTGCGAGTTCACGGTATTTTTCAAGAAAGAGATGTTCAATCTCCAAAAGAAGGTAATCCACCTTAAAAGGTTTTACAAAATACTTGCTTATACCTAACTTTTCGGCAAGCTTTTTATCGTATTCGGTAGACATCGAACTCACAACAAGGCAAGGTGTTTCTGAGATCGCAGGTGTTTGCCTGATTTTCTCTATCATCTCGTATCCGCTCATCTTATCCATCGTAAGGTCCGTCACGATGATATCTGGTTTGTACTTGCAGGCACTGTTATATCCCTCTACTCCATCTTTCGCTTCAATGACGGTATATCCGATTTTGACAAGCGCGTGCTGCAGTATTTTTCTGATCATCTCACTGTCATCCACAATGAGTATCTTTTCAATTCTCTTATCCTTGCCAAAATAACTGTTCACCTTGTTGAGCAGCTCCTCTTTGACAAATGGTTTGCAAATAAAGTCATCCGCACCGGCATTAAAGGTATCCCGCTGAATTGTCTCACTCGTATAACTGGTTCCAAGTATGATCGGCAGCGCGTAACCGTATTTGGTTTTTCTAATCGCGCTACAAAGCTCTACTCCGTTCATCTTAGGCATCTCAAAGTCAGTGATGATAAGGCTGGGCACATCTCGGTTAACCAGTGCAATGGCCTCTTCGCCGTTAAAGGCATGCTCGAGCTCGAATTCGGTGTTCATAAAGATGTTTTTCAGATGCTCATGGTGCAGCTCACTGTCGTCCACGACCAATACCCGCTTTTTCTTCTTTATCTCATTGAACTCATCATGCAATTTAATAAGGTTTTCCTTTCTGATCTCTATCGCCTCATTAAATCCGTCAGCCAGTTCCATTCTAGAAGTCGCACTCACATAAAAGACTTCACTGCTCCTATTATCAGACCTTTCCACCTCTTCAGTCAAAACAATCAAATCGGTTGAATACCCGAAGTTTTCTTTTACAATTTGAACAAGTTCAGAATTTTCTATAGTAAACAGGGTCATATCCACCACAACAAAATCTGGTTTACTCAGGTCCAGTCCATGTACCTTCAAGTATTCCTTATCGAAGAATTGACTCGTGATGCTGGCTTTACTAAAATAGTCATGTAACATCATGGTTAGCATTTTTGATTCAACATAACAAAATACATTCATCATATCACCTCGTCAAACAATAATGTGGTTGTTCTATCTATACCCCGATTTAAGGACCAGACTTTACGAGAATTAATTGAAACCTCACCACTTATGCATGATGACACAGCTATTGCCTAATATTACTCCAAATATCCATACCATATTTGAAGCAGCATCTTGAAAATTCAATGTTACTCCTTATTTATTTAGCTTGCTAATCAACGATTGAAAAGGGTATACTGAACCTAGAATCATCAAGGTTTTGTACTAATAAAATTGGAGGTTATCAATGTTTCTAGTAAATGGAAAAGGATCTATCATTCGATTGATCGCAGGAATTTTTGTCTTAGGCAGCGTCATCCTGAGTGTTACAGTAAGCCAGTATTTCTTATATTTCACCGGCCTAGTAGGAACCATGCTCATTATCTCAGCGACAACGGGCTTCTGTCCGATGGAGCTTATACTTAAAGCTTTTAAGGTAGAAATGAGAACCGTGGTCAAAACTTCGGACTCGATAAATAGCAAGTCTGCATAAGATCAGAGTGATTCAAACCAATAAAAAAAATCGCCGAAACCGGCGATTTTTTTATTGGTTTGTACCTTCAACCTCTTTAATGAGTTCTTTCTTGCCGCTAGCTTTCTTCACCGAGTTCTTCAAATTGACTTGACATTCAATCAGCTCGGCATTCAAATCCTCAATCTGTTCTTTTAATTGTTGATTTTCATTGGTCATCTTCAATAACATCTTTTCAAACTCTTTTTTTGACTTTTTCGACTTCATTCTGCTGACCGTATCTAAAAAGTATACGATGATGGCGCCTAAGCTCGCTGAAATAAGAATCACAAGCGCCGCAGAAACATTGACTTTAGTAAAAATCAAATTAACAGGCACAGCGCCCGCATTAAGAATCGCAAAGACCGCAATTCCTATTGAACATAATAAAATAATCACGATATTCTTTTGCATGTCGGCCTCCTGTAAAAGAATCCTACCTAATGAAGAAATGATAATTGCTATTGCTATGATTACCCAATTATCACAAAAAAAATCACTAGACCCTATTCACTATCAAATTTCCGGACTCATAGCGTTTAAGTCCACGGTAGAACGACACATATGCGACCATGATCCATAGCGTTACGGCCAGCAGCACCAAGAGCAATCGGGCTAAATTGAAGTTCATGATGATGCTTCTTGGCAGGTACACTAAAAAAGCGACTGGAACCAAAGTATACAAGACCCACTTCAGGGCTCCGCCAAATATGCCTTCGGGGTAGATGCTGAATGTGACCATGAACTCTGTCATCAGTCCTGCAAACGCCTCCATGTTTCCAGCATAAAAGCTAAGCGAATGGAACGTGATCATCACCGCTGTAAACAAAAGCGCTCCGGTCATGCTCAGCAGAAGAAAGAGTGCGATCTTAGGTACCGCGAATTGTTCAACAAGTGAGATCAGTATCAGTCCGTAAACAGCATCTCCCCATGATGAGAGGTTTGATTTTGAGCAGATCAAATTGATGATCGGATCCTTGGGCTGTAGCAGATAGGTGTCCAGCTCGCCAGTCATAATGATTTGAGTGATGAATCTTGTATTGCCGAAAAAGATATTCGAAAGGCCGAATGCAGTGGATGTCAGCGCCCAAATACGCATGACATCTTCAAATCCATATCCGCCGATGTTTTCCACCGTATTAAAGAGAATCCACCAGAAAAAGATGAACGCTGAATTGTTAAGTACCATTCCCAGTGTTTGTATGATAAAGCTCATCCTATACTCCATCATCGCAGCTAGGTTGAACTTCATATAATGGCCCATCAGTCTTAGGGCGCCTTTAGCCTCCTTGAACATTGAGTTGTCGAGCCCCCTTTCTGTAAAGCACATTAGCCAATAGATAGAACGTCACTACATAGCACAACTGAACGCTGACATTGCTGATAAAGAGCCCCATGTCAAAATGTACGGCTAATCTCGCCGGAACATAGGTGACATAGGCGAAAGGCATATACACAGCGATCTTTTGCAGCCACTCCGGGAAAAGATCAATAGGAATCAGCATTCCTCCCATGGTAAACACAAGCTTCGAATAGATCCAAAAGAAGGCCTGGTTTTCCTCAAACCAAAATGCGGTAAGCGCGAGGGTCATGTAGATGAAAAAATTGAGCATGCAACCGAGCACAATTGAAACCAGCACAAATGGCAGGTACAGCAGATTCGCCCCATTTAACGGACCGACAAACACTAGTCCTACAAGGAGACCCACTAAGCCGTTTGTCATCAGCTTGATTCCTGTCTCACCTAAAAACAAAGAAAAATTGTATAGGATATAGTCATAAGGCTTGTTCAATAAGTAGGCGATGCTGCCGTCCTTCACATCCTTTGTGATCTGCATGTGCACGTTAGGCCTAGACAAAGTGACCAGTTCAGTGACCACCAGATACCACATGATGCTGTTGAGTGTAAAACCGCCTACCACATCGCCTTTACTAGCAAAAATGGCCTTCCAGAGCATCCAGTACACGAACATGATGAATACAAAAAACAGATTGTTGCTAAGATAGTCCCAAAAGTAGACCAGCTTGTTCGACAAGGTGATCTTCATCACTTCAAAATACTTATCTATCTTCCTCATCTCATCACCCACTTTTCTTCTTAAGATAGATCGTACTGATGATCTCTTCAAGCGGTGCTTCTGTGATGGTGATGTCGTTCACTTTACCAAGCTTGATAAGGTCTGTGAGCACATCGTCTATGTTCTGGCAACTGGTGTCCACTTCTACCTTAAGTCCGTTGCCCTTGTGTTTGATGATGTTCAGATGAGGATGCGCAAGCTGGATGGGCTCCTCGTATTTGATGCTGATGACTTTTTTATTCAAGTAATTGTATTTTAAACTCTTGATCGACTCATCCAAAACGACTTCACCGTGATTGATGATCATCGCGCGCTTGCAAAGCTGTTCGATATCGCCGGCGTCATGTGAAGTTAAAAATATGGTTGTTTTCGTTTCCTTGTTCAGTTGTAGGATCAGCTCCCTGATCTTTTGCTTGACCACCACATCGAGTCCGATTGTCGGCTCGTCCAAAAATATGAGCTGCGGTTCATGTAGAATGGACGCTGCGATCTCACATCTGACCCTCTGCCCAAGCGACAGTTTTCTCACAGGTATGTTCATCAAATCTCCAATGTCGAATAGTTCCTTTAAGAGATCGATACGTTTTTTGAGCCTATTGGGTTCTATCTCGTAAATCTTACCCAGTAGCTGAAAACTATCAAGCGCAGGTAGATGGAACCATAGCTGCGATTTTTGCCCGAACACCGTACCGATCTCATAGGCAAGCTTTTTCCTGTCCCGCGTGGGATTCATCCCCAAGACCGACATGTCACCGGAAGTCGGATGCAGGATTCCTGTGAGCATCTTGATGGTCGTGGATTTTCCTGCCCCGTTCGGTCCGATAAATGCGAGGATCTCCCCCTGATCTACAGAAAAGGATATTCCGCCTACCGCATTGACCTCCTGATACTGGGGATTCAAAAGCGACTGAATACTCCCTTTGAATCCAGGTGCTTTTGTCTTTACTTTGTAATGCTTGACTAGGTTGTTTACTTCGATGATTGCCATAAATACCCCCCCTTTTTATGTATATTGTTGTATAGTATAACAAATAATGAAGTGGATGAATATTACAATTGCATTACAAGGTTGATTGTTGTATGATGAATGTCACTACAAGAGGAGGCATTATGAACACAAGACTTGATCAACTAACAGACCTATATCGGAAACTTGATGAAACCATCACGAATCATTATAAAGGCAAAAGGCTTCAACCCCCTTGCTCTAAGGGCTGCTCCTCATGCTGCAGTCAGTTTTTTGAAATATCCGAACTTGAATTCGCAGTCATCAAAGAGCAAGTAGACAGCCTTAGCCAAACCGAAAAAAACGAACTGAGTCTGAGAGCCGAAACACTAATGGACCTGTTCAGAGAAAATTGGCCGGACTTTCATGAAACGTACTTCTCAAAGCAGACCATCGACGTAGTAAACGATGACTATTATCAGCACCCCGACAGATATGAAGTGACCCTTCCATGTGTCTTTCTTTCAAATGAAGGAAGCTGTACCATCTATGAAAGCCGTCCTATCACCTGTCGTACAACAGGTGTTGCCTACCAGCATCGTATCAACTTCGGATCCGTATGCGACTATATCAGATTAGGTGTCCTCACTCCACTATGGCAGGCAAATCTCATTCCATTCAAACAGGATATCGATTCTTTTAAATGGTTGAACGACCTTGATACCGGCGCATCCAAAAGACAGTACCCCATGTTTTACTACATGTATGACTACCTTGTAGGTAGGGAATAAAGTTTCCGGCATAAGAATCAAAAACCATTTCACAAGATGATACACAGCTAAGATACAAAAAGAAAAAGCGGACCACTCCCCATCAACAGGAATGATCCGCTTTCTTTTATATACTAACAACCATGGACAAGACTAGATTAAATAGATTGAAAACCAACGCAATGGTCAAGAAAACAAGCAACATACGTTGTAACGCTATCAATTTGTCGTCAATCGCTTTTCCTAGTTTTCTGATAGGCACAGCCCTTAGAATAAGAAACAGCAGGTACAGATACCCTATGCCTTTGAGGCTACCCAGAATATCCGCATCGCTAAGCGACATGTGAAGGGCTATATTGAACGACAACACAATGAACAACCAGTATTTCAAGCGTTTAAACTGTTTTAAGTCAATCAGACTTTTAGCCGTAATTTTAAATAGATTAAATACATTTTCCATTTTAATGGATACGACAGAACGCATCACCTCTTCCATCAGCAGTTGATAACTTTCTTTCAGTAACAGGCGATAAAGTAAAACTATGAAGAGGCTACCTAAAATCAAGGGGGCTATTCCTATAAAGAAGTTTCCTATCTGGTGATATACATTGCTTGGATTATAGCTGTGGTTTACAAAACCTTGTACTCCGCTCAAATTAAAATTGAACCACTGGAGCTGTGTAACCTTATGACCGAAAACAAGTGCTGTCAGTGCGTGTGAAAGTTCATGAAAAGGCGTGCCGATGAATGAAGTCACTTTTACGCCTATCATTCCAAACCTCGAATAGTAATTTGTCAGCATCACTTTTTCCATGATTCCTATCAAAAAGCCGACCACATAGATGGGTAGTACGATCAGAAGTACGTCTTTCAGCGGTTTGAGCAGCAAGTCTATGAATTTATTCATTGGGTGTATTCTCCTAAAAATTTTATTCTAAAACCATAAATATGCAAAAAATGCTTGTTAATATGCACTTTATTGGTTATCCTAGTATAGGACATCATTTTAACATATAGTCCGCTCACACGTGCCAGTAGCTCAGCTGGATAGAGCAACGGCCTCCTAAGCCGTAGGTCGTGGGTTCAAATCCCGCTTGGCACGCCAAATGAAAACACTCTGAATTCCTTATGGAACATAGAGTGTTTTTTTGCGTCATCAGTATCCCATCATTACCCTGATCTGGTCAGCGGTTTCCTTAGATGTCATCAGTTCCAATGTTTTTAGCGCAACCTCTGGAGCAGTGGAAGGACACCATGAAGTGATAAGCAGATCATCAACCACCACAGGAGCCTCTACGATTTTTGCCCCCATCGCTTTTAGCTGATTCTGCCTTCGACCGTCCATTAAGTGATAGGTGGTCGCATTTTTGCCGTCAAGCACACCACTTTTACCAAGGACCAAAGCTCCTACACAAACTGAAGCGACTATCTTTTTATGCTGATTGAACCAATTGATAAGGTTCAAGAGCCGTACGTCAAAGGCTTCTTCATAAAAGCCATAGTATCCAAATCCGCCAGGTACGGCGATTGCGTCAAATTCAGGACCATGTACCTCATCGATTAAAAGGTCAACTTCAAATTTTAAGTTGAAAGAACTGACCACCTGCCTGTTAAAACCGCATGTGACCACTTCGATATCCCCTTTGCTGATATCCCTGTACCAACCGAACACATCGATAAACGCGCTCGCTTCCAACATCTCAACGCCTTTTGTCATGATAAGTAATAGTTTCATCACAAAATCCTTTCTAAAAGCCTATATGATACTCGCTGTCTGAATCTGCCTGCTAAATCCGACAAAAAGCTTTCCTTGATAGGTAAGTGTTCCTTCATCCCCTTCTACCAGATAACCAATTTTAGAATCTGGAATACTAAATTCAACACGTTGTCCACCCGTAAGTTCGAACGTGGCGAAATAATAGGTATGTGTACGCTCCCCCCATACCTGCTGGCGTTTACTCAACACTATCGCATGGACACTTTCGACATCCTTAGTTTTATCTACACCATATTTTATAGCCTTTGAAAGCAGCATAATGATCATGATTGCAAAAACGATAAAAATAAAAATCGGTACGATAGCAAAAAGGATTGGAAACCCGCCTGATCCATCCACAAAATTAAAACTCATCCTGTAACCTCCAAAACAAACTAATCCTCTTTAAGAAAATACACATCGCATAGCCGTTGATTGGCTTGAACAGCTATCTCACGGTAATGTCGTGCCTATGTATCTTCCCTCAGACACTCCTTATCCTCATTATATAGAAAAAGAGCCTTAAATAAGGTTTTTTAAGATAAATGTAATATAAGAAATTCAATCCTTCAAAAAAAGAAAACTGGACAGTCTTTCAAAGACTGTCCAGTGATTTATCTCAGATCACTAATCCGCTAGTTTTTGCTCTTGAATAAATGCTTCATCCGTTATTTTAATCATACATTCATCAAGTTTAAAGGTGACATCATTTGTCTTGATAGCATGTTTTGCTAGGAACTCATAGAATCCTAAGGGTACGAACCTTAATTCATGATCCAGAAGATAGACCTCGTTACACATTTTATTGAAGTCAGAAATCCACAAATTGGGTGAATGACTATTTTGCTGGTCTCTGCACTCCTTCAAAATGAAGTTGTGGATTTTCTCAATCTGCTTCTCGCTAAGTGATTTAACATATTTTTTAGCGATCTGAACAGGAGTCATCGTCAGTAAGGTCTTAGGAAGATCGACAGTTGACAATCCTTTTTTTGTCGTTTCGATTTTTTCAAATCCTAAATCAGAGCTTGAAAGTGTCAAACCGGTAAGCGCACCACAAGCTACATACGCTTTGAATATCTCAATTGGAGTCACTTCGTGCAACTGGGTGTCATGAATCACATCCTCCCAGATATGTTCCAGGCTATTCTCATAACACCCCAATTTATACTGCTTGCCAAGCGACTTAATGACTTCATGCTTAAGTGCCTCAAGTCGTTCCTGACTGATCGTCATAATGTCCACTTCATAGGTCTCTATCGCGATATAGGCATATTCCAACTTTTCGTTCAGTTCCGCCTTTTCAGCAGCAGTCATGGCATGTTTGTCGAACAGATTCTCAATTTTTGGCAAGTTGTAATGCCCGACTACAGCTGTAGCCAAATCTTTATAGTCGCCAGTCGGATTGGACAAGTCAGACTCATTGAACTTAACAAGCTTATCAAACAAGATGACCGAATTTTGCCCGTTCACGATTAGATTCTTATCATAAATATACGTGATTTCCTTTTCTTCCGAGGTGACCTTTTGCAGTAGTTGTTCTGTTGTGATTACTTCAAAGCCGTAATAGAACTTCCCTTTAACAGCTGTTATCAATGCTTGAATGTACTTATTCTTGAATTTTGCTATAACTAATGAACCCACCATATGAATACCGCCTTCTCTACTAAGTATTGAATACTTATTCTATTGTCTATTCAATTGTACTAAATCACATTAAGTTATGCTAGTCCTCATTGGAAGATGCTGTGAAAAGTTACAGCTCACAGGCAAATCGCTCATCGTTTAATGGCAACTGCTTCAAAGACTACTTTAGGCCTGCCATACTTGCCGATTGTCAGCTCGCTTAACGATTCGACATGCCAGTTTTCAAGTAATTCAATTAAGTTTTCTTCGGTGAAAAATCGTTTCTGGCCTCGTTCAGACATATAGTAGTTGTCTTCTATCACCGTTCCCTCACCTGCTCCAAAATTTGTGTCTTTTGATGAGTTTACTCTGAATAGCAGCTTACCACCGGGAATCAATACCCGTAATAGCTCATTGAAAATAAGCACCGTGTTTTTCCAATCAAAATAATGAAGGCACAAGTCCGCGACAATGATGTCGACACGTTCGTCATCAAACGGAAGTCCGTCCAGCATATCGAACTGCATGGTCATTACATTGGGATATCGTTCACGGATTATTTCGATTGCCTCTATCGAAAAATCGCAGCTGATGATGTTATGTTCCGTCCTTGCTAGAAATTGTGTGTCACATCCCCAACCGCAACCAAGTTCGACGATGGTCTGCTTCAACTCGTGAGCTTCAACGTGTTTATCCAGCCAACCGTCATAGATCGCCTTGCTCGCATCGATTCGCCTGATTTTATTGTTCCAATACTGTTTTCTTGATTCCATCAGTACGCCTCCACTTTCATACACAAATCATTTCTACAATAGGTCGCCAGCCGTCCTGAGCATGCTTATCGTGTTGATGATGTTCTTCTGGGCGATTACAGTGACTTCAAAACTACATGGATAGAATTCCAAATCATTCAACAACATCGTCAAATTCGCTCCGAACAAAGCATCCACAAGCGACTGCTGAACATCGGACTGCAATCCGACGATCGCTTTTGCAGCGATATCAACCTTGACTTCCCTTAGTATTCTTTGGAGCGACCGCTTATCAAACGACCGTATAAGCTTTTCGAAGGTGACAACGTCATTCGATGTCTCATAGGACTTGTCCATGCCTGCTAAAAGCGCCATAATCTCGGTACGTTTAAAACTATCGCCGCTCAACTCCTCAAGTTTGTTGATATAGCCCTCTCCTAAAAGAGACAGCAAACGGGGCTTTTGCAGTTGAATGTTGGTTCCCTTCTGAATTTCTGTGATACCTACTAAGACAATCGTCCGTTCTAAAAGTTCAAGCGAGCTATAGTTTCCTACAAGTAAAATCGTCTCAAGTACTTGTGACAACAGGTCCGGATCGGTACCGTCTATCATTAGCGACAATGCTTTCTTATAAAACTCCATTCGACCAAGCAAAGGAAGTTTCAAATCGCTCAAGGCCACAAGTCCGTTGCTCCTCGCGTGCTGTGCCGCGACCAAGACTTCTTTGACCAGCTCCAACGCTTTATTCTTATCCTCGTCTGAACATGACTTCAGTTGTTTGATTATCTCATGATTCATCTTACTTTCTCCTTTTTGATCGCATTCTGATTGAATCCTGCGATAAACACTCGGCGTCATACACATTTTAGCTTTAAACGCCCTACGAAATGTGTCGTAATGTTCAAACCCCAAATCAAGCGCGATCTCTGTAAGCTGCTTCTCTTTGTCCATCAGCATGATACAGGCCTCACTTAACCTAGCATTCAGGATATACCGCTTAACTGTCATGCCTGTTTTGTCTTTAAACAGCATATTGAAATGCGGTTTTGAATACTTGACCAAATCCGCAAGCACTTTGCTATCTATGGGCTGACCGATTTGATTTTGAATATAGATCTTAATTTCATTTTCGTCCATCAATATCCTCCTTAGTTAAAGAATAGCCCATACTTAAAATTACCGCTCGACAAAACGTATGTATCTTTTTTATAGTATATAAAAAAAACACCATAATAATGGTGTTTTTGGAGAATTTAATAAATGAATTTAATACGCGAACCGGGTAAGGCTATTACTACCGATGATTTCCTAGTTCAGCTCCCCTTGCCTTCTTATATTTTGCAAACTCGTAGGCGCTCATTGCGATGTCATGTTCATGTCTTAGGCTATGATAAAAGTCACACATTTTGCAGTTTTTGACCTTCCTTTTATAGTCCTCTTGGATCTCACCACTACAATAGGTGCCTGTAATATAAACACATGCACGACCACCATTTGTTCCACCAAGATAACCATCGGCAAGTTCATCAGTGGTTGCAGGACAAACGCCAAGGGCATCTTTGTTGATACCTCCCGGTTCCCTACCGCACTTGCAATATTCCCAGCAATTCTTTACCAATCAAATCACCTCCACTGTCAAAAGCATCTTGCTAGAATCAACATACCCAGTAGAAGTCGAAATATTCCATAGAAATGCATCATGTAATTTAATTGGTAAATTTGGTATAGGCGCTTCACAAAATTCATCTTCTCACAACAGTAAGAATATGTTAAACTACTACTATAGTGCGGACGTGGTGGAATGGCAGACACGCTGTCTTCAGGTGGCAGTGGGGCAACCCGTGCGGGTTCGAGTCCCGCTTTCGGCACCATCAAACCCTCACGAAAATATCGTGAGGGTTTTGTTATATATAGCTATTCTTAGAATTTTGACTAACAATTGAGGTCGGTACCAGTCCTCCCAACTGCACAATCTTCAAGCAACACCAAATCGAAATTAACATAAGAAGAGGCTGCATTGAATTTTATTTCAACACGATCTTCATAAACATCTACTCGACTATAAATTTCCTAACTACCAATTTCACTTTTCGTTTGTCTGCATCTCTCACTACAAACCGGTACTTATCAAACACCTCACAAATGTCACTTTCTTTTATTTTTCCTACATTGTTTGACTCATCATATTTTGTCAGTTCTTGAGCTGATAATGTCTCTTGATTCTGTAGTTCGTTTAGTCTTGTAAATAATGCTTCATGTAATTTTTCTGATTAAATTACAATTAGATATTGTCTAATTCTAATTCTTTCTGATTGTCGTTATATGATATAGAATGTAGCCGACTCCTTCTGAAACTATCTAAGTTTGTACAATAAAATAACCTGCTTTGCTATTAACTGCATATAAAATTGGGTCTTGAAATCCTAGTCTGTTATCATTTTATCAATAACCAGTTATCTGAAAATATTAAACTTTCATCATTAATTGACTTCAACTTACAAATTAGATACCTCATTTATATTGTCAATAATTTCTTTTTTAGGTATAGTTCGGTAAACTTCTTCGAGTAAACGTATTACTTTTTCTTTTGTTACTCTAAATGCTTTCTTATTTATAACTTTATACATAAAGGCTAACTCCTTCAGATAATAAGCCTTCAAAACTGAATCCGTAATATGCTCTCCGTAATCAATGAGAGAATCTATAATTTTCTGTTGATTGACTTGTTGATCCGAAAGCAACTTAAACTTAACACGATATTCTATCAATTTTAATAAACTCAACTGCGAAACATCGTGCTTTTCAGCTAGATTTAATCCTTCTTCAATCTTTTCAATTGCCTCTTCAAGTCTATTTTGATCGTCATATATACCTGCCAATAAAAGATTATTTTCTGGTGTTGCTTTGTAATGATCATATTCAACCCCAAATTTATTAGAATGCTCTAAAGCATTAATAGCATTTATATAATCACCAGAAGCTTTATATATGGCACCTAAATTATTATAGATATAAATCAATACAAAACCATCGTTATTTTTTTTGCGATGTTCTAGTATCGGCAGCAAATAGGAAGTTGCTTTTTCATATTGACCAATGTCCTTTAATACATTTGCTAAGTTAATTTTTGCTGCATCCTGACTTCTTCTATCATGAAGCTTAATAGCATTTTCCAAAGTTTTTTTATAATATTTTATGCAATTTTGATAATCATTTAAGTAATAGTAGGCAATACCAATATGCAAGAAAATATTGGTTAGCCCATAGTAATCTTTAATTTCATTTTTAGTGAGAAGGATTTCCTTGTACATTTTTATTGCTTCATTATACTTTCCTCGTGCTACTAAAATATAAGCTTTATAGTTATATATTGATGTTCGCATTTGGATATCACTTGTTTTTTCAGCCCAAGTAAGCCCTCTATCTAATAGAATATCTGCTTGATCATATTCCGCGCTGTGAAGCAATATAATACCTCTACTGAGTGCAAACTCAGCTTTCACATCATCATCGAGTTCATCTAATAAACTTTCTATTTCCTCGTACATTTCGATCGATTTATCGTGGTTTGTCACATTGTAGACTCTTACAATTTTAAGATTTATCTTCACTGATTGGTTTTTTGATTCACATATCTCTAATGCTTTTTTACAATATATGATTGATTTTTCATAATCAACTTTCAAGTAGTAAATCTCTGCATATTTCTCAAAAACCTCATACATCTCTTGTTTAGTAACGTAAGACTTTAACTCAGTAATCTTATCTAAATTATTTATGCAATCATCTAATCTATAATTACTAAAGTTATAATTAGAAGCCATAACATAATACTTAACTGCTTCATTATATTGTTGTGCTTTCTCCATATGAAAAGCAATAATACTGGCTTTATTATCCAAATACTCCTTGTATACGGTTATCATTTCTCTAGCAGCTAATTTGTGTAATTCTCTAATTTCTGACTTAAGCTGAAGCTCATATACAGTATTTCTGAATAATGTATGCCTGAACATATACTTGAATTTATCCATAGATACCCATATGTTTTCGTCAATACCTTTTATCAAATAATCATTGACACTTCCATCAATACGCATACGTGATATAATCTCAATTGGAAATATTGTACCAAGGATTGATGCTTTTTTAACAAATGATTTTATATAATTACTTAATTGATCTATTCTTGAGAGAAAAATGGAATCAATGGAATTAGGTAAATTCAAATTGTCACTTTTCAATGTAAGGTCATCCTCAAAAGCTCCTGTCTCCATTAAATAAATAATAAGTTGCTCCAAGTAAAAAGGCGAACCTTCTGTAATCGCATATATTGTATCTCTAGTAGAGGTAGGTAATTCTAAACACCCTAAAGTATTTTTTAAGAACAGTTCTGTTTCTTTTAGTGTAAAAGCTTTTAAATCTATTAATTCATGATTATTACACCATTCTGAGGTATTAGTAAACACTTCGTCCTCATCTATTCTACTAGTTATAATCACGATTAACGATGAATCATTGCATGAATTGATTGCGTGTTTCAAAAATTTTATGCTGTCAGCATCAAACCATTGTAAATCTTCTATTCGCAGTATCACTGGTCTTTCTGTAGAAATGAGATATATAAAATATTCAAATGAATACATCATATTTTCAAATCTGATTTTCGGATCCATAGATGGTAGTATTGAATCCGGGATATGTAAGTCCATGATGTTAGCAATAAACTCAATATGTTGATCTAGTTCTTCTGGATTGGCGTTTTGAATCATGTATAATTTATTATAGTTTTCCTGAAATATTTTGGTATTTTGAAAGGCATTGTTATTTGTGTTTATATTAAAATAATCACATAATACTCTTTTAATAGGATTTAGACTTGATCTAAATAATTCATCACTTACAAATGTAAGTATTTCAACACTTTTCTTATAATCAATAATACATTCATCGACTAACCTTGATTTACCAATACCTAACTCACCCTTTATATGAACAACACCTTGAAAATTCGCGCTATTGCTTTGATCAATATAGTTTTTTATGAGTTTAATTTCATGAGTTCTTGAGGTAAATGGCGCTTGATTTACTAGGTTGTTTTTGCTTTTTTCAATTGAGTATATATTAATTGGATTAGTGAACCCTTTGATTATCACATTTTCTTGTACACTGGTTTCAAACAAATGTCTTATTTCATTATTAATACTTTCTCCTAATGCAATTTTACCACTAGTCGCACTAGTCATTAACCTAGCTGCGAAATTGACCGAAACACCTAATGCAGTATACTCCTGCCTTATATTAGAACCTACAAAGCCTGCATAAGCCACTCCATATGACATACCTATCTTTGAATTAGTTTGGGGTAACTTGATTACTTTTGATGAAAACATCACTGCTTTTTTTAAGAACTGTGGTTTGGATTCTGGCGCACCAAAAATTACAACTACGATTCCACCTTTATCTCCAAAATCTATCTTATTAAAATAACCACCATACTTTATTGATAAATCTAACACAACCTTTAAGAAATCATCGATATTGTCATTCTCATCAAAAGAAATGAAACATGATACTACTTTCCTAAATTCCCCCTGTATAGTAAGGTTAACAATGGAACTTGGAAAAAAAATAGTCTCTTCCTCATTAAAAGATAATAAAGGATATCTTATGTTACTTACATCATTGATTTTGTTTAATAAATAGTATCCCTTTGAAATTCTTTGATAATCTACATTAGATTGATTGGCTATCTTCGAAAGAAAGACATCGTCAAAACATATGTCATTTGGCATGCAATGTTGTTCGGCTTCAATACAATTATTGATTGCGTCACCTTTAAAATAATATGATTTAATTGTATCACCAGAAATTATTCCCCAATTAATATCACCATATGACAAGCCAATTTTAATTTTTAGGTCAAATTCACCAAATCGAGTTTTTTGCCTGCCAATTGACTCAAATAAAGCTATAATTTCTTTTGCTGATTGTAATATGTTTATCACGGATGCTTCTCTTTCGTCAAATACAGCAGTAAAAGCATCACCTGCAAAGTTTGATATAAACCCCTTTTTTTGGTAAATGAACTTTATTGAAGGATCAAATATTTTGTTCAAGATTATTGACAGAATTTCTGCCCCTTCAGATCCGTTTAACATTAGTTGTTCTGTCATCAAGGTAAAACCCGATATATCAGCAAACATTGTATATCCACAAAGTACACCACTGTACCTATTACATTTCATTTCGTCATAAATCAATTCTGGAACTAAATTCTTCATATTCAACCCCCTACCTGTTTAAAATAACAATATAGTAATTTCTATAAAAGTAAGCCTATTAGTAACTATTCGGTTATACATTTTTATTTAAAGCACAAGTCCTTATATCGTACATCCATTCGTGTCGCTCAGAATTCTAAATCTCATATTCTTGCATTTCTCTACCAACAAATATACAATCCGTCTCATACTTGCTTAATGCGCTATAAATTCTTATTGATTGATGATGTCCTAATACAAGTTTCTTCGAATTTGATTTTGTTAGAATATTAATTGCAGACTCAACACTAGCATGACCATATGAACGTAATGTAGCTGTCGTTAATTCTTCTTTTAAGAAGAAGGCATCCATATAAAGTAAGTCAGAATTTTTACAAAAACTCATAATATCTTTATCTTCTTCCATACCATCAGGTAAATCTGTTAGTATAGATATTTTTTTGTTTTCTTCTTCAATTGAATAAATCATACAGCCACCGGGATGGTCAACTAACATCCCCTTTATTGTTAAACCATCAATGTGTATTGTACAATTGTTCCTTAACTCATGATGGTTTAGTTTAGCACCCATATAATTAGGTTTCATTGGTAATATTGGCTCAACCATGAGTGTTTCCAAGGCGTTCTGAACATTATACCCATTCAGGTCTGGTGAATATATATCGAAAGAATTATCTTTGTCATATATCTGAGCTATAAATGGTAGACCTAAGATATGGTCTAGATGATAATGAGAAATAAAAAGAGTAAACTTATTAAGCCTTGATTGGTTCATATAATTTATCAAACCTGAACCTGCATCAAATACAATTTCGGTTTTATTATTTTTTACCATTAAACATGTCGTATTACTACCTAGATTAGATTGACCACCAGATACTGAGCCCATGACACCATATATTTTAAATTTCATCGCTTTATCTTTCCCCCTTTTTTACTTATAGCATAGTAGATTTAAACAAGTCAACCAAGTGCTTGTCTAATGCGCCATCTTTAACTTCATATGATAGTATTTGAAAAGCTTTTTCAATAGACATTGGCGCTTTATAGGGTCTGTCAATAGCAGTGAGTGCATCATAAATATCTGTTATCGCCAATATTCTTTCAAATAGCGATAAGTCATTTTGATCAATCCCCATAGGATAGCCCTTGCCATTCAATTTCTCATGGTGGCTAGCAGCAATCATTGGAACATTGGCAAAAGTCTTTCCCCAACTCATCTTTTCAAGGATTTCTTTTGAATAGACAACATGCATATTTATTTTACGACGTTCATCATCTGTTAAATTCCCTTTTTTTATCGATAAATTATAATATTCTTCTTCATTTAGAAAAACTAACTGCAAATCATTGTATATAATAGGCACTTCATCTCTAAGCATTTTCAAGAAATTTAAGCTATCCTCATCAAGGAAATTGGACTTATTTATCTCTTTTATTTTTTCTATATATTTTACTGTGTTGTCTGAAAAATCAATATTAAAAGTGTTATCATTATCTTTTTTAATTAACTCACTCATCAGATAATATCTCATTTCAATCTCATTAATGTTGGCATCAGATAATCTATTTTTCTTCTGTAATACTGCTTCAGGTACACCTATTTTACCAACATCATGTAAACGCGCTGCTATTTCTAACTCTTTTTTTCTGTCATCACTTATATGAATTTCTTTATATATACCTTGATTGTCATTAATAGCATTAGCAAGCAAAAGTGAATACTCAGCAACTTTTCTTGAATGACCAGCTGTAACAGGGTCTCGCTGTTCAAGCGTTGTTGATAGGGTCGTAATAATTGTATCCAGCAGTTCAGATAATTCTAAATGCAACTTTGTCCTGTCAATTAATATAGCTGCTTGTGATGCCAATGAGGAAGTTAGTTGTTCATCTAACAGCGTAAATGAAGGCAAATCAACGTTTGTTTCATAAGATATAATTAGGGATGAATTTTTTTCCTTTTTGTTAATAAGCTGCATGGCACCTATAACATCACCATCATAGTTTAAAAGAGGTACAACCAACATATTGATTGTTCTATAATTTATTTTTTTATCGAAAGAGCTGTTGTGTTCAATGTTAAAGAGGCTTTTTACGTCATTCATTGTTTTTAAATTATAGCTTTTTTTATTTAGGACACAGTTTCCTACAATAGACTGTCTGTTAATTGGTATAACACTTTTTTCAAAGGGAACATCAACAGAATGGTTAACCGTGTATTCAAATTGCAGACCTTGATCCGTTAGTGTAAATATACTACCTGCATCTGCATTGGTTATTTCGACACAAGATTCTAGTATTATATGAAGTAATTTATCCACATCTCGTTCATTTGATAACTGTATAGCTATATCAGTGAGTTTGCTAATTAGTTTTTTTTCGTTCATTGTGTCCCCCTTCAAATTCCATGTCGATGTTGAGTAGTTTTCGACTTACTTGATTCCCAATAGCTGCATTTATCTCCAGTACAAAGGTGTACTTATCTCATTATACTATATAAATAAAAGAATCTTCACAGACTTATTATATATATTCTGGTCAGCCTTAATATTTTAATTCTCATGTTTTTGTTAATATACTCCCAAAAAACGAAATAAACACCCTACTGTCAATGTTTTTTAAGTAGAGTGGTTCTAGTCTCTCATTTGGACCAGAGCATATTGTTGGAGATGACCGCGAATGTAATGCTCTCATCATTCTAATTCTTAAGCACACCAAAACTCCACAAATTACATCCTTTAGAAAAGCATTCTTATAGTTTTCCATTTTTTCTTCAGCAATTAGAATATCCTATTATTTCTATAATAAAGTACATAGCTAACGTCATAATTAGCACCAGCACATATAGTAATTGTACAGCTGTGAGCGTTGATTAGTCAAACAAAATACGAGCAGGTTTCCAAAATGAGGGGAATAAGTTTTAATTGACTTTTAATGTTCAAAGTAAACGGTGAAACGTCAGTATGAACGGATTGAATTACCTCTTTCTACGGCGTATCATAAACCTGCAAACAGAGATTGTTACAAGAGTTCTTAAGATGCAATAAGAACGCATAGAGTACCTGATATCATTAATAATGATCAAGGTAACCAGTTCACATCAAGCGAGTACATCGAGGTAATTAAGAGCTATAATCATTCTAAAATAAGCATGGATGATTAATTTGGACAACGGACAACATTTCCATAGAAAGTTTTTCAGATCATAGAATCTGGAACGCCTATACTTAGAGTTCCCTGAAGCAGTAACTAAAATAAAATCTTACTAAAAAGTACATAATTGACTACAACTTTCCCCGAGACCATCAAAGTTATGGGTATAAAACACCAATCGAGGTTTAGTATAAACCTATACTCTTGTTTCCCCGTTTCTAATTTAAAAATAACTAATTCTATTGATAAGAAGTATTTGCAACCATCATGTTTATAATTCCCCTTTTGGTGTATGATTATATTAGGTGTATTTAATTATTTAATAAAGCTGTTAATGAAAATTTAAATTCCTAGATTTATAAGCAAATCGTTAAACAATATTAATTATGATATTTCCTAATCTATCTATTAAATGTTTATTTGTATTTCAGGCTTTTCAGCAACAAGTCGTTTGATGAAACAGTATTTAATTTGAGTAAGAAGTATTCAAGGCAATAATAAAGCACCTAAAAACTTTATTTTGATAAAATATAAATTCTTAAGTCAATACATTGCGAATAGAGGTAGATATGAATATACAAGAGTTAAAAAAAATTGGAAAAATTGAGTGCTATGGCGAAGATGAAAAGATATTTCAGCAAGGAGAAATAGGGGATAGTTTGTTTATAATCTTAAAGGGCTCTGTTAACGTTGTTATCACAAGTTCATATGATGGTAATGAAATTTTAGCCTCTGTAATAAAAGAAGGCAATATTTTTGGTGAAATGGCATTGGTTTCTGACTCGAGACGAGGTGCGACAATTAGAACAAATGAAGAAACTACATGTTTACGAATTGGTCAAGCAAAGTTTGATACTTTTATTTCACAAGAACCAAGTATTATAGTAAAAATGCTTAAAATAATGGCCAATCGATATTATGAAACAATAAAACAGTCTAAAAGAAACGAGGAAATAACTTATGTATGATTTTATTCGAGAAGAAACGACTGTTAGGAAAATATTAAAAAAACGAAAATTCATTGAACAAGGTCAAGAGATGGGATGTTGTTATTTTATACTTTCTGGATCTGCGCACATATACTTAAACAATGGAAATGAAGACGTGTTTGTTCGAAAAGCTATTAAAGATGAAATCTTAGGGTTAATGGAATATCTTGGGAATCAAAATTACCCTTATACCGTCATAGCTGATGAAGAAACTTTTATTGCAGAGATCAATGAGGAGAATATCAATAGTTTTATTAGTACAATGCCTCAGATAGCCAATAATTTACTGAATTTCTTTGCTACTAGTATTGAAGAAAGTAATGACTATTTATGTAAATCAATAGAGTCTGAATCAACATATACCAAAGATGAGTCCTTTGAAGTTTCACTTGATGATAAGATTCTAACTTTAATAAATAATAGAAAATATAAAATGATTTTACCGCAAAAACATGAACTGAATTTGTATTCTAAAGACGTTAATTGCCCTGTGTGTCAAAATAAATTTAAAGCCAATCATATTAAGTATTCCCGTTTAAAAGTTGAAAGAAGAACGGATGACTTTAGGGTAATTTATAAAGATTTTGATGATTTATGGTATTTAATTTGGATTTGTCCTTACTGTAATTATGCAAATTTTCATAATGATTTTTACAAACTGAGTGCAAAATCACAAAAGTATCTGCATGACAATTTACCAAGGTATTCTGACGGTGAATTGAAAACGAGCATAAAAAAAACAATAAATGACGTTATAGAGGATTATATTCATCTCAGTCGAATTATGTGTGACTTACACGAAACTATTTTAGTTAAGGTAAGGTTGTTACAATCTCTCGTGTGGTTAATGGGTGATGCTGGTGATTTGCAGACTCAATTAAAATTAAAAGAACATTTACTAGTTGCACTAAAAGACTTCCATTATAATAGTCCAATAAAGCTAAATGTTGATGAAGAAGTTAAGCTTGCCATTAAAATAGCTGTAATTATATCAGAGCTTGGTGAATATAAAGAAGCAAAGGATGTATTGTTAAAAGCGCTTCAACTACGAGGTATGAAAAAGGTTTATCGTACACAAATTCAAAATGTATTAGAAAAGATAAATGGCTAACTGATCCGTCTTGAATGACAATTTCTGATATAGCCTTATAAATTAACGAATATATAAGTTTTTATAACAATGAAAGAATTCAATTATAATCAATAAAAGCACCAGTTGCCGTCAGAGCGCTTGCCGCATAGTGAGCCATTAAAAGCTCGGCTATAATGGGTTCAGTCCAATGGTATAAATAGCTCTTGACGTCCGAAATACTCAGTTGTATGTGAACTATTTTATATTATTTAAACAATAAAAAGAAGACGTTTCACACACTTATCATACATCCTGGACAATCTTAATATTCAAGTTCTCATACTCTAGTAAAAATATAAAAAAGGAAAAAGCCCTCTTTTAATGTTACTTAAGTAGGGGGGGTTAGTTCCTCGATGGTACGAGGAGGTTAATGCTGGAGGCTATCGAACCTACGTCCTAGCTCATAAGCCGTTTTCGGCAGATTCAAATAGAACATCAACAAGTGTTAATTCTGTGTGGATTTGCCTGTGTCGCACTGTCCGCACCATTTTTTTTTTTGCATTTCTCTTCCGTAACCGATTCTACAAGGTTTTATCAGCACTTAAACATACACAGCTTCTTTACTTTCCTCAGGGCTCATGTTCAGCTCGATCGCATTTGTCAAATGCTTTTCGATGGCGATTTCTCGTAGTTTCAGATACAACTGTGCTTTTGTCGCGTCGATATAAGGATTGACAAAAGCAATTCCTATTCCAAAAAATAAACCTCCAAGTATCAACCATCCTAAAAATGATAATTCAAGCACCCATATGTCCACTTTATGCCCGTCCGTCATCCAGTCACTTAACTCTAAAGCTCTTTGCGTACTCATCTTCGGATTGTCACTTAGTATATATGGTACCATGCAATAGACATACCTCTTGATAATACCCGGTATGACCAACATTAAATAGAATAAAAACACCTTAATCGACTTGAACATCATCGTTTTTGAAATATTCAGGTAGTGTTTCCCATGAAAAGAAAACTTCAACGCCTGAAGGTCGACATCTTCTACTTGACCTCGTTTAAAATAATTGCATATCCCAACATAGATTGGATTCAATAAGGCAAAGGAAATGAACAACAGACTGAATAAGTGGATAAGAAAGTAGGCATTGTTTGTAAACTCGATACTTCCGATAAAAGGAAGCCAAGAATTATACTTCAACACGACTCCATCAATCATGGCAACTTCATCAGTCGCGGAAGCACCATAACGGATGGGGTTATCCTCACCAAACCCGCATATGGCCGCCAACAGACTCACCATAAAGGCCTGTCCATAAAAATTAGATAAAAATCCCCTTGCCTTCAACTTCAATTCCTTACGATCCCACATAATGTCCCCTATCTGTCCAGTATTAGCAACTCCATGTACTCAGTATAGGGCAACCTACTGCAAATACAAAGCGGTTGGAAACAAATTTAAGGTTAACCTAGATTCTACGTGTGAGACATCGAAATAACTCTTAAAGCAAGCTGTAATAATGATTAAGCCAAAACCGATCTTTCACCCATTGGGTGAAAGAAAACAATAGCAGAAAGATACTATTTTATATGTTTTTTGCCTTGCTCATTGGGTAAAAACATAGCAATAGAAACTCTGCGAAGGAGATGGCCTATGATTAATAAAATTGATTTTAATGCTAAGAATCTAACCTCAAATGCAGGACTTTTCCTTCTGCTAGAGAATGTAAAAAACAATGCCATTTTTGAGATGATAGAAAATAATCTCATCTTTGAGAGTGACTCTGTAAACAAAATCAAAATGAATCATATTAAGACCATGCTCTGCGGACATTTCATAGGTATAGATAAGCTAGAACGTTTGAAGCTCTTAAAAAACGATCCACTCGTTCGTGAATTCGATATTTCTGTAAAAGAACCTGAAACAGTATCAAGGTTCTTGGGGAAATTCAACTTTAAGACAACACAAATGTTCAGAGAAATCAACTTCAAAGTATTCAAAAAACTACTGTCGAAAAGCAAACTGACATCCATCACTATTGATATTGATAGCAGTGTTATAAACGTAGAAGGCCATCAAGAAGGCGCTACCAAAGGATACAATCCTAAAAAGCTAGGCAACAGGTGCTACAATATCCAGTTTGCATTTTGCGACGAATTGAAAGCATTCGTCACTGGGTTTTTTAGAAGTGGCAATACTTACACTGCAAATGGTGCTGCTGAACTGATTAAAGAAATCGTAGCTACCCTAAAAAAAGACGACTTAGAAATTTTATTTCGGATGGATAGTGGTTACTTTGATGAAGAAATCATTGAAACAATCGAGTCTCTTGGATGCAAATACTTAATCAAAGCAAAAGCTTACTCAACGCTTGCATCACAGGTAGCAGATTCATCCATTCTATTCGTTAAGGGTGCGGAAGGTAGAGAAACTACAGAATTGTTTACAAAGTTAGATAAGTGGGAGAAAAAAAGAAGATTTGTGGTGTCTCGCGTACTAAAACCAGAAAAAGAAAGAGCGCAATTATCACTTTTAGAAGGCTCTGAGTACGACTATTTTTTCTTTGTGACCAATACAAAACTACTGTCAGAAGCCGTGGTTATCTCCTATGAAAAGCGTGGCAATGCTGAAAATTACATCAAAGAAGCAAAATATGACATGGCAGTAGGCCACCTTCTGCTAAAATCATTTTGGGCAAATGAAGCAGTATTTCAAATGATGATGTTATCGTACAATCTGTTTCTGCTATTTAAGTTTGATTACCTTGACGTCTCTGATACAGACAGCAAATAAAAACATTTCGCTTGAAATATGTGTTTCTTGCTGCGAAGATTATCAAAACGGCTAGGTCTGTCATTATGAAATTGTCTGAAAAATACCCTTATCGGGGAGTGTATGAAAAATGCCTATGTTGAGTTTTGAAAAGAATGACCTGAATATTTCTGCTCTAATGTCGCTTCAATACGAGGCTTATTAAGCACTTTCAAAATTAAGAGCTATTAGAATATTTAAAATGTTGTTGTTGAAAGGAGGTGTAAAAAATGTTAAAATGTAGAAGTTGCCGCTTCAATTCCTCGTAAAACACATGAGAATAGTGAATTTAATTGCAATTTGAAAATTGACGTGGAATTTAGGTTTAATTTAAATGCAGTTAATTGGGTAACTCTATACTAAAGATATCAATCAAAGGAGGTAGTAAAATGAGAAAAAAAATAACCATTCTCATTATTTTCGTCGTAATTATTACTAGTTCATTTCTCTACATCAATAATGAAAAAATCAAAAAAGAAGAAGCACTTAAAGCCAATGAGCAAACAACACAAATCTTTGTTCTTAAAAAAATGCCACTTAGCCAAACCCTCTACTCCGATGGAACTATACAATCAAGTAACTCTATCAGTGTATATTCGGATATATCCGGTACAATCGAATCAATCAAGGTGAAAATTGGAGATAAAGTTTCGGCTGGTGATCTGCTAATTACTATCGACAATTCATCCCTAATTAAAAGTCTTGAACAAGCTAAGTATCAATTGATGATTGATCAAGATGCACTAAATGACATGAAGCAAAGCGGCAATATCACTTTACAGGCAAATTATGAGCAGGTACTCTCCTTTTATAATAGGACCAAAGAAAGCTATGAGAATAACCAAGCCTTATATGAAAGTGGAATCATTAGTTTAACAGAACTCAACAGTTTTAAGTCCAGTCTTGATAGTGCATATTCAAGCTATGTCAATGTTAAAAATCAATTAAATACATCCTCAATTGGAAACGAACTAGATAAATTAACTGCAAAAATAAGCATTGACCTGCTTGAAATTGAGCAAATCGAAAGGCAAATTGAAGCAACTAATATTCTTTCGCCTATCGATGGAATTGTAACTTTTGTAACAGAAAATATTGGTGCATCCATACAAACGGGTTCAATAGCAACAACCATAACCGATTTAAATCAATTAGAAGTGACTACGGGAATATCAGAATATGATATTCATCTCATAAAAATTGGACAAGATGTAATGATAAGTACACTAGGAAATACTGACCACTTTTACAAGGGTCTAATAACAAGTATTGCTCCTATTGGAACAAGTACAGGTACAGAAGTATTAATCGATGTAACCATAAAGATACTTTCTCCTGATGAACTACTCAAACCCAATTTTACTGCTACACTCGATATTTTGATTGGACAAAAAGAAAATGCTCTTGCAGTACCCTATGACGCTTTAATTGATTCACCCAAAGGTGATTCACTTGTACTTAAAGTAGTGGATGGTATTGAAACACCAGTCCGTGTACAAACAGGAATGGAAACGGATATGATGATCGAAGTACTATCTGACAACCTCAGTGCTGGAGATGAAATCGTAATTCCTTCAAGTGCTAAACCTTCTGCCGAACTAGAAAAAAATCTTTTTAGAGTCCCTGGGGCTGGTGGCGGTAATAAACCAAAATAGGAGGTAGCATTTATGATTAAAATTAATAATCTCACTAAATATTATGGTCAAGGTATCACATGTGTAAAAGCGATTGATGGAATTGATTTGACAATCGATTCAGGGGAGTACGTAGCAATTATCGGTCCCTCTGGTTCTGGTAAATCAACACTTATGAATATCATTGGCTGTTTAGATAAGCCAACAAAGGGCAGTTATATGCTTGATGATACTGATGTTAGTCAAATGAAGAACGCTCAACTCGCCCATATACGAAATCAAAAAATTGGATTTGTATTTCAGTCATTTAATCTGATGGCAAGACAAACAGCAAAAGAAAATGTGGCCTTACCACTCATTTATGGTAATGTATCATTAAAAGACAGAAACAGACTTGCTGATGAAGCACTTGAAAAGGTAAGTTTGACAGAACGTGCAAATCATCGGCCAAATGAACTCTCTGGCGGTCAAAAACAAAGAGTTGCCATCGCTAGAGCACTTGTAACAGATCCATCAATCATTCTTGCAGATGAACCAACTGGCAATTTAGACTCACATTCGTCTGCAGAAATTTTAGAATTATTCGATAACCTTCATAAGTCTGGCGCAACCATTATTATTGTCACACATGAAGATGATGTAGCAGCACATGCCAACCGAGTAATCACTATTAGAGATGGAAAAATAAGTGAAGATAGGAGGAATGGACATGCGCACATTTGAGCTCATTCGAATTGCTGTTTCCTCTATTTGGACCAATAAAATGAGATCACTACTTACCATGCTAGGTCTAATTATTGGCATATCAGCTGTAGTAACTATATTTTCAATAGGGGATGGATCGCAAAGTGCTATAGAGGGCGAACTTGGTGGTCTAGGAGTAAATAACATCTCTATATATGAGCAAAAGAACGTTCAATTAGCACCTGATGAAAAGTTGACCCTAAGTGATATCGACAAAATTTCAGAAAGTTTTTCTGACCTCGTACTGGCAATTGCACCAGTAACCGCTGGTCAAGGTGTCATCGTCGATAACCTCGATGATACTTCTGTGTCTATGACTGGAGCAAATTCGAGTACAAAGATTATTGATGACTTAACAATGATTGAGGGGCGTTTTCTTAATGACCGTGACATTGCAGCAATGAGGCAATCTATCGTCATTGATTCTGATTTAAGCGATACTTTATTTGGAGAAGCAAGTCCAATTGGTCAAAGAGTTCCTATATCAAATGGACGTAAAACAACACAGTATTATGTAATTGGGGTATATGAAAAAACTGTAAATGCATTTGGTTTTCAAAATTACACCGTTTATCTCCCCTACTCAACACTTGATAAAGTCTATAATAAAAAAGGTGTCATCACTTCCATCACAATGACAATGGCAAATAAAGAGACCCTAAAAGAAGATGCTCAACGGATCGTAGATTTTCTGCATAACCTTCACAGAATTAAAGATCAGGATGCATATATGTACTTCAGTCTTGATTCTATGATTGAAACTGTAAGTGATGCACTAGGCCAAATAACACTACTAGTCAGCGCTATCGCTGGGATTTCTTTAGTAGTAGGAGGCATTGGTGTGATGAATATCATGTTAGTATCAGTAACTGAAAGAACAAGGGAAATCGGAATTCGCAAAGCTTTAGGTGCTAGAAGAATCGATATACTAGTACAATTTTTGATTGAAGCTGTTCTTATCTGCTTAATCGGTGGCGCTTTTGGTGTATTGTTTGGTTATCTCTTTACAAAAACTGCAGAAAACCTGATGAAAACACCAATGAACTTATCCCTGTTCTCCATACTTCTAGCTGTAATTTTCTCATCAAGTATCGGTATCGTATTTGGCGTTTACCCAGCAAATAAAGCATCGAAACTAGACCCTATCGAAGCTTTAAGATATGAATAATTAATCGGAGCTACTACCTGTCAACTTAAAAAAGCTCATTCCAAAATGTTTGGAATGAGCTTTGATTTTATTCTTTGCAATCACATCCGCAAACATTTGCATCAATAGGATACTTATCGCGTTTGTAATAATGAGTATGCAATAGTTCATGTGATTTATGACTATTTGGTTTTTCTATGATATATTCTTCATTAAATAACCTTCCTAGTTTTTTCTTCATCTTGGGATACTTATCTATCAAATCATGTTCTTCATTTAATGATTTTGCTACTTCAAATAATATAATATTTCTAAATTGCTTAATCGAAAGACTTTTATCAAGTTGAAATACTTTTTTACAATTTATAAAGTAGGCTTGGTCTACAGTATTCACATCCATTAAGCTATTTTTATATCTTTCAACACCCTCAAAAATCGCAACATTAACTAAACTTGTTTTCCCAAGTTAAATTAAGGTTGGCACAATTAAGCGCCAACCTTATTTTAGTGATCGTGATCGCAGTTCTCGTCGGTACATATAGAATGATGCTCGTGCTCATGGTCGTGTTCATGTCCATGATCATGCTCTTGTCGTCTATCCAGTAGCAGTCGTAAACCGTATAAGGCGGCTTGTTCAAAGCTTTCGCTTGGATAATCTTTTTTGTAGCTGTGGTAGAGCTCATCCAGTATAGCTATACACCTATCATCTCCCTTTGCACCTAATACGATACAGGCGACGGACTGGGTGTAGGGGTATTTGAAATTCGGCATGGCTTCGATCAGCTTATCCACTATATCGCACTGTGTAAGCGATAAGACGAAGACCGCATGATCGATAAAGGTGTCGTTTCCTGATTTGATAAACCTGTCCAGTACCTCGTCTATCAGCTCGTCCTCATGTTTTAACAGCTGTCCTCTAAGGGCCACGTCATTTGCATACACTGCCTTACGCATGGCGTTGACAAGTTCGCCTACAGGTACCTTTTCGGGGTCGAAAGGCTCCAGCGCAAAACCTGCTTTTATGGCCTGCTGATAGATCTCGTGCATCATTTCAGGCTTGATAAGCTGCATATACATGATTGCAGCGGGTGACATTTCTTTAAATTCCTTATCCTTAAAATACGCTTCTGAAAACTCCATTTTAACCTCCATAACTTAACTTTGTACATCTTGTAAACCATAATGCATATTATACCATGATATTCTAGTTTACCAGTCCCGGTAGTCATCCATCTTGACAAAAAAATACCACCGCAGTGGTATTTTGAAAGCTGCTATTTCTTTAGAATGTTTTCTTCCGCACTGAAACTCCCGACAATCTTTTTGAGTTCATTAATATAGCCTATCACTTCATGTGAAAGCTCCTCCGCCTCAGCATATAAGCGATCTACCTTCTCGACATTTTTGGACTTGATGCTATCAGTCACTTTATGCAGTATGCCGTGAAGCGTTTTATGAGGCTTATCCATTTTACTCCAAACTGCAAGCACGTCTTGATTTTGAGGTTTTACCGCATTGTAGAAGTATCCAAAAGGACATTTGTTTCCATCACCCTGAAGCGCTTTGATATGTCTAGTCGTTACAATGGATTTTAACTCGCGCATCCAATTTTCATGACCGATGATCGCATTATCCAAATGCTTAAGCACGTCCTTGTTCGAAATAGTATGACTTCCGTTATTCAACGATTCAACCAAATCAGATGCAATACCTATGTATTCTTCCTCTATGGAATCCAAGCTAAGCTTCATTTCTTCAGATGTATCCGCATAGTTTGTCAGTGTGGTACCAAAATGAGCGATATTGCCAGTTTCTTCTGTGATCACATTCATAGAAGCACTGATTTCTTGCGTAGATGCCGTCAGCTGTTGCATAAAGGCCGAAACACCTTGAATACTTGTTATGATGTCATTCACCATCGTCTGACTTTCTTCAAACGATTTAGAAATCTCATCATAATCATGTGTCAGTTCACTCACTGCTTTTCTTGTCTCGACAACGCTTTGCACACTATGTTGAGATTTTGAGTCGATTTCTTTTGTGAAGGTATTCATACGATTTAACTGTTCTTTTGTATTTTCAGCAAGCTTTCTGATTTCTTCGGCGACAACTGCAAATCCTCTGCCTTGCTCTCCGGCTCTTGCCGCTTCAATCGACGCATTCAGCGCCAGCAGGTTGGTCTGTTCTGCAATATCGTTAACCGAATTTACGATAAATCCGATTTCACCTAACATGTCTTGCAAAGCCTTCATATTTTCATCTAGCGAATCGGTAATCTCGAGTATCTGTTGGTTGCTTTGGCTGATTTCATTTAGCTTTGTCGTGTTATCATTGATATTCTCAGCAACCTTCACCCCTGAAAATGCCATCTGCTCAATACGTTTACTTTGATCTTCAACAGTTTCGACAATTTCTATCACATTTCTGTTCGTCAGTTCGACAGCATCGAAAGAGCTTGACATCTGATTGGAGATTTTTTCTGAATCGTATTTGAAATTGTCCGCGAACAGATCCAGTTGTAAAGAGATGTTGCCTGTTTTAGGTACGGTGCTGATCATCTTATTGTTGGCAACTACGATTGTTCTACCATCAGATAAACTCATCAGCAGAATATCTTTGTAGCTCTTTGCCATATTGCTAGTGGTTTGATACTCTTTTAGAGCAAAATAATCGAATTTCTGATAAAGCTCCAACATTTCTTTCATGTCTTTATTTTTTTTACCAAACATATTGATCCCCCTCATTGTCTTCGCGCTACTATAGTATAGCAGTTGAAACCGTCGTGTGCCACGTTTCTTTTAACGTTTGATTTATTTTAGAGTAGGATGATAAACTGTGTAATACTCGCAATTTCTCATCACTCCATCAATCTTATAATAGTCTTTGAGGACCGCTTCAAGTTCAAATCCGTTTTTCATCAATATTTTCGAGGAGGACCTATTCACAGCCACTACTCTTGCAAACAGTTTGTTCATTTTCAGGGTTTCGAACGCATAGGTTTTCAGCAAATTCACAATCGCTGCACCGTACCCCTTGTTCCAGTGGTCAAGTCCTATCACATAACCGATTTCGGCATGTTCCGCCTCCTGGTCGATCGCAAAAATCATCGCCGTTCCAATGTGCTTACCGGACTCATTTTCCACTACAGATGCATACTTGAACGTTCCTGCCAATTGCCTTTTTAACAACCCATCCAAATGTTTTTTTGTATCAGACCTGCTCGTGCTTAATTGCCACCCGATGAATTTGCTAACAAGTTCATTTGAAGCGTACCCATGCATTTCATCAAGCACATCCATGGATAGACCCTTGAAAGCGATTTTATCCGTCTTCAAACGATGCAACTCATCCCGCACCATAACCTGAAACGTCCTGACGCCGCTTTCTCTTTCGACATCAAAAATCAGGGTCTTTTCAAATCCTTTTTTCTCATAGAGTCTGATCGCACGTTCATTCCTCTTGATCACCGATAGTCTATAGCCTTTAATTCCTAAGGCATCCCTACCGAACTTCATGCCTGCATCCAAAAAATCGCTGCCACGACCTAATCCGCATAAGTCAGGCCGCATACCTAAACCGATATCTGTCAGCACCGTGTCATCGTAAGCACCAATTTTGTTGGAAACCTGCGCATTTGCACCGTAGCAAAAATATCCAATCAGTTCACCTTCTTGTAGAACCCCATAATAGGATCCATCAAGCAGCTCTTTTTTATCTTCTTCATCTGAAATAGTATACATATCATACGGTGCCAGATAGTTCCAGGTGATTATTTCATTTGCGTGACCTTCACTTAAAGGGACTACGATAAGTTCATGTGCCATAAAATATTCCTTTACTATGAATAACATGAGAACATTGCCATTAGTATAAGTTTAACATTTATCCGCTCAAAGTGTAGTAGAAGAATTATTTTATCCAATTACAATAATGCCCTTCCTTATGTCACATTAATTATTACCCACAGTTCACCTTCGTTAATTGTAATTCAAGTTAAAGAATCCACTGGGAAAAACGAGTGACTTCTTATAAAGGAATTATGATTGTAGCAAAGGTCAAAGGGTATAAACTATGAAAACTATTATCAAGGAGGAATTATGCAAGTGATCAAGATCTACCTCATGGCTTTCTTCACCTTTTTAGTTATCGACATCATATGGCTCGTACTCATTGCAAAAGACATGTACAAAGATCAACTTGGCTTCATCATGGCAAAATCTCCTAATTGGACAGCGGCCATACTATTTTACTTGCTTTACATCGCAGGTCTTGTTTACTTTGTAATTTCTCCCGCAATCGCAACTGGAGACTGGCAGTTGGCACTTAAAAACGGCGTTCTGTTCGGTTTTATCACCTATGCCACCTATGACCTTACCAATTTAGCCACTCTTGAAAATTGGCCGATTAAAATCACCATCATCGACCTGATCTGGGGAAGCTTTGTAGGCGGGTCCGTATCAACAATCACGTATTTTTTATCCAAATTGTTCAGCATAAGATAACAAAGGAGCCCCCTCATGAACACGAAGCTCATAAACGGTCACGATATCTATCACTATACGATGTCAGGCGCAAAAAAAATTATCCATCATGAGAACACACTAAATTCAATCAATGTCTTTCCCGTCGCTGATGGCGATACAGGAAGCAACCTTGCGTATACGATGAAATGTATCATCGCAAATGCGACCGAACACGAAACTGTTTCAGATACTCTCAGTTCTATCTCAGAAGTCGCACTTGAAGATGCTTACGGCAACTCTGGTGCGATTTTTGCAAGTTTTTTGCATGGCTTGTCAGTAGAATCCAAAGGCAAAGACAGCCTGTCTATGAGCGAGTTCAGCGATATCACCAACGACGCTGTGAAGTACGCATATGACGCACTCGCAGTCCCCACAGAAGGAACTATTTTGACCGTAATAAAGGAATGGGCAGGCTTTATAAAAAACCAACACATCCATCATCTGGAGTTTAAAACCCTTTTGCTCGAAGCGACAAAACATGCGAAACACGCACTGCTCGAAACAAAAAAACAACTCAAGGTATTAAGGGATTCCGATGTCGTCGATGCAGGCGCACTGGGTTTCGTTTACTTTCTGGAAGGAATCAAAGACTATTTTCTGTATGGGAAAGTGCACCTAAGTAATAATGTCAACACATCACACAAAGTGGTTGACCATGTAAATCCTAATTTTCAGTACTGCACCGAATTTATCGTGGAGGCTTATGAACATTTGGATAGCAAGCTGATAAAGGAAAAACTTGTCAAGACAGATGATTCGATCATCGTTCAAAAGATCGGTGACTATTACAAGATCCACACACACACGGACCATCCCGATGCTGCTGCTAAGCTTGTCACAAAATACGGAAAAATAATAAAATCCAAAGTGGATGATATGAATCTCCAGGTTCGACTGAATTCCAGCAGTAAATCAGCCATCGGAATCATCACAGATTCCATCGCAGATATACCGGCGCAGTGGACAGTTAACAAAAATGTCTTTCAAATTCCGCTACAACTGATCGTTGACGGAAATGTCTATAACGACCGATTGACCCTTAAAAACGAAACGCTATTTGATATTTTGAAAAAAACACAGCAACCCGCTACCTCGTCGCAACCAGGAGAAACCTATCTTCAAAAGACATTTGAGTTTATGTTATCGCATTTTGAGGATGTGATCGGTATCTTCGTCTCTTCCGAGATGAGCGGTATGTATCAGAAGGCGATTTCAGTACAAAGTAAAATCGGTTCAAAGCATCTCCATCTGTTCGACTCAAAAACGAACTCTGGCGCTCAGGCGCTGCTTGTCCACACCCTCATCGATCAACTAGAAAGCAAAAGCAGCATCACCGAAGTCTTATCAAATTTGAACAAGGCAGTTGACAGTGCCAAAATTTTTGTGGAGATACCCGACTTGGCCTATGCGACCTTAAGTGGCAGAGTCCCTAAAATCGTTGGAAACATCGCGTCACTTTTGAATTTGAAGGCGATCATTTCGATTAATGACGATGGTAAGGGTATCGTGACCAAAGAGCTTAACTTGAAAAAACTGATGGTCAAAAAGTTTCAAAAGTCGCCTTTTAAAAAATACGGAATCGTCTACACCGGAAACAAGGAAAACGCCATCGAATACCATCAGATGATGCAGGAATTAACCGGTCATGAGCCGGTGTTTATACAAGAGGTATCCACTATCGTCTCTGCATTTATTGGAGAAGGCGCTATCGGCATTGCCTATCTGGAGGATTAAAAATGAATACCTATTTAGTCGTTATCGTTTCTCTATTTGTCTACTTCTCGGTGCTGTTCATATGGGCGCAGGTGATCAACGACAACTCGATTGTCGATATGGCATGGGGCCCCGGTTTTTCAGTAGCTGCATGGGCCGCATACTTTATCGGTCAAAGCATTCCTATCGTGATACCTATTGTCATTTCAATATGGTCTTTGCGTCTATTCGCTCATATCTTCAAGCGAAACTATAAAAAACCTGAGGACTATCGTTACGTCGATATGAGAAAAAACTGGGGCGACCACCCAAGAATCAATGCGTTTTTTAAAGTCTTCATGTTCCAAGGAATCTTATTGTTTTCGATCGTTTTCGCCAGCATCAGCGCAACAGCCCAAACGGTTTCGGCAGTGGCTGTGTATCTTGGCATCGGCGTCTTTGCCTTTGGGCTTTCATTTGAAGCCCTAGGCGACTGGCAGCTAAAAGAATTTGTAAAAACAAAAAAGCCTGGCCAGGTGATGACCACCGGTCTTTGGAAATACACAAGGCATCCAAACTATTTTGGCGAAGCGGTCTTATGGTGGGGTAACTTTTTAATCGCAATCGGCTTCGGCGCTCCAATCTGGACCGTCTTTTCACCGATCATCATCACATTGCTTGTGCGGTTCGTTTCTGGTGTACCCCTACTTGAAAAGAAATACAAGGACAACCCTGCATTTAAGACCTATGCTGATAAAACATCCGTCTTTATTCCGTGGTTCCCTAAAGGCTAGTTGAGGATAAGCAAAAAAGTATCACCACTTCATAAGACAAGTGGTGATACTTTTTATTAGTCATCAAAATTACAATTCAATTTTTTAAGTAGTCTAAGCAGTTCAGACTTTTCTTCATGAGTGAAGTTCTTATAGGCAGTGTCTTGTACTTCTGTTGAAATCTGATTGAACTTCGACTCTATCTGATGGCTCTTTTCTGTCAGTTCGACAAAAGTCACGCGTTTGTCGGTATCACTTTTCACTTTTCTGACATACCCCTGGTTTTCCAGTTTTGAAACCAAGGTCGTAATCGTCGATTTTTCCTTACCTAATAGCTCGCCGATCTCCTTCATGCTCAGTTTACCATCGTGGTCGTAGAGCACCGTCAAGATATTGCCGTAAGATGGCACCAAATCATAGATCGCGTTTTCCTCCAGTTTTTTTTCAATGAAACTCGTCATTTTCTTTTTTATCTTACTTACAAAGTAGACTATGTATTTATCATTCATCACGCTCTCCTTTTCGTTAGACTTATTATAATCTATTCTCGTTCGAAGAAGTAGTGCAAAATGCAATTTGGTTTGACAAAGAACTAATTTAGGATTATGATTAGTTCCATGTAGAACTATTTAGGAGGTTTAAACAATATGGAAGAATTTAAGGCAATGGTAGTAAAAGAACTTGAAGGTGGTACATTTCATCGAGAGATCACCCATAAAAGCTTAACCGATTTACCGTCTGGGGACGTCTTGATCAAGGTCGACTACTCTTCACTAAATTATAAAGACGCACTCTCTGCAACCGGCAACAAAGGGGTGACAAGAAGCTACCCACACACACCTGGAATAGATGCCGCAGGACTTGTCGAAGAAAGTACCGATACAACTTTTACTAGAGGTGATTCGGTGATCGTCACAGGCTACGATCTGGGCATGAACACAGATGGCGGCTTTGCTGAGTATATCCGTGTGCCTGCCAGTTGGGTAGTAAAACTCCCTGAAGGCCTTAGCCTAAAGGAGAGCATGATATACGGAACCGCCGGCTTTACAGCCGCCCTATCCGTGTACCGCCTCATAAATTCAGGTGTAAAGCCGACTGACGGTGAGATACTTGTAACAGGCGCCACAGGCGGCGTAGGAAGCACAGCGATCACAATCCTCCAAAAATTGGGATACACCGTTATCGCCTCAACAGGAAAACCACAAGAAAAAGAGCTACTCTTAAACCTGGGCGCAAGTGATATCATCGACCGCCACTTGCTCGATGACAAATCGGGCAAGCCACTACTAAAAAGCCGCTGGGCTGGTGTGATCGACACCGTAGGTGGAAACACACTGGCAACAGCCTTAAAGACCACTAATTACGGTGGTTGTGTCACCTGCTGCGGCAATGTTGCCTCGCATGAGTTTCAAACCTCTGTGTTTCCATTCATCTTAAAGGGCATTTCCCTAATCGGAATCGATTCTGTCAATTGTCCGATGGAGCATCGGTTAGAAGTTTGGAACCTACTCGCAGGCAAATGGAAGGCTGAAGATCTGACAAAGCATATCCATGAAATCACACTTGAAGAACTGGACCCTACCATAGACTTGATGTTAAAAGGCCAGCACAAGGGGCGCAGCATCGTTAAATTATAGGTTGTTCTTGTCTCCCCTTAAAATTCCAATCACCTTCATGCAGCGATTCAGTTTGGTCTGTTCCTTCTTCGCATCAGAAATGTAGGCGACAAACATCTTTTGCTGAGAAAAGGCGGTTTTTTCGAACAGTTCTGTGGCGTTTTCCTCCTCTAAGACTGATTTAAAAAAATCTGGAACCTCTACGCCCTTTTCCTTTTCAAGCCGATCCCTTTCAATCAGTTCATCAAGCTGATCGAGTAAATTCTGATCAAAGTACCTGAGACCGTATTCCGTCATCTCACCTTGTTCGATCAATTGCTTCATGCGTTTGATATTCGACAAGGACCAGTTTGACTTCTCTCTTCTTTGAGAGAAGTACTGTATGAACTTTACCTCATCATAACTATGGGTGACCGAGTCTATCCAGCCATAGCAGAGCGCTGTACGCACAGCATCCTCATAACCAAGCCCTAGATGTTGATATCCCTTTTTATACATGAAGATATCACTTCCTGCGCAGCGTTCATGATTCTCCATCAACCACACTCTAAAAGCTTCTTTTGTTTTAAAATCAAGCGGTAAAGTCATTGCCACGCTCCTTAAAGACTATCTACTTTATTAATTCAACTACCATAGGGACTAAACCATGCTATAACTCAAATAACCATTTCAGAGCGCCTGGGAGCCTTCTGGCCCAATCCTTCTCATTATGGATACCACCCTCTTCGGTGATAAGTCTTAGGTTTTCTTTTGGCACACCAGTTTCCAGCAGCACCTGATAGATTTCTTTTGAACCGTCTATATAAAGCTGATTGAAAGTATCAATCTCATCATTACTTGTCTCATTGGTGCCAACATCGATATACCAGCGGGTGTCCTTGGATAAATCAATCCTTTTAAGGCAACCGACGAGTTCCTTTTGGGCAAACCATGCGGCTGTAGAAAACGCACCGACCTTGCCAAATACATCTGGATAAGTAGCTCCAAGATAAAGTGAGATAAATCCCCCCATCGAACTGCCAATCACAGCAGTATCTGTACGTGACTTAAGTGTCTTATAAGTTGCGTCAATATGGACTTTTAGTGTGTTCACAACAAACTTTCCATAGGCCTCACCTTCACCACCGATGGGTCGATCAGTAGTTGTCAAACCCTTAAGACGTTCCACTTCAGTACTTACCCATGGCGAATACTCGTCCAAACGTCCAAGCCCCTCTGCGTTATCTATACCTACGATAATCGCTCCATCAAAGCCATACCGACTAAGTCCTTTTACTGCGGTGTGCGCCTCCCAAATTTCACCATAGGCTGAGGTTTGCTTGTCAAAAAGATTCTGCCCGTCATGCATGTAGATCACAGGATAACGAACATCGTTTCTCTCATCATAACTGGGTGGCAGCCATACGCGAATGGTTCTTTCCCTATTCATTTCAGGCATTCGCATCGTAAATATTCCAAGTTTTTCAGACTTCATCTTAAGTGCTCCTTATTAATCCAATAACTTAAAATTCATCCGCCTGACTTTTAAAAAAGTCATAATAGGCTCTGACGTTTTCAAGCTCGTTCCACCGTTTAAGGTCAACCGGTTCTTCATCAAAATCATATATCTTGGCTCCAGGTATCGACAGTAAAAACGGCGAATGGGTCGCAATCACAAATTGACACCCAAAATAGCGAACCGATTCAGTTTCAGCTTTTCGGCGATCACATTCAGGGCAGTCGTCTTGCCAGATCCGTTTCCGCCGTATAGTATCATACTCGGCTCAAAATCAAGCCGTAGCGCGTCGTGGTCGTCTAAAATCTGAAAAGGATAAAAATTGGTATAACATCGCCTTTTCAACTCATTGAAAAAATCAAATTCTGCGCTTTTGCTTGGAAATATAAATCTGTCGATATAAATCATGCTTCACCTTAATGCTTTCATTTCATGGATAGAATGCGTATAGGATAACTGTTTTCTTTAATAAGTTTACAATATTTTGTTAGAATATGCCACCTATCCAAGGTGATCGTTATTCATGCTCCAATTACCTTGCTAATCGCTCTACGTATTGATTAACCCAAAGCCTAATGGGAACATATATAATAGGACACATATCAATCATAGCAGACCACCTTCAACTGGACTGGAGGACCTTATGGATAAATCGACTCAAGAAAATGTGAAACGGGGTTTAACCCCCAAAGGCAAGAGTGTACTAAAAACCTTTTTAGGAATCATAACCACCCTGCTCCTGACTGTCGCCTGGGTCTTGATTGTCATGTATGGAATCGATTACGGCAAGATGTACATCGATGAATCTATCCACCGTATAGAAGTGAAAAACATCGAGAACCAGGGTGAACTGATAAGACAGAATCAAAAGTTAAATGAGGAGATAAGCTCTTTGAACCGGGAGATTGATCACCTACGTACAGAGATACTTGAACTGAATCAAGAGATTACAGCCTACAGTCTTGATATCTCCGAACTGAAATCAAGCATCGACATTGTCAATACGAGCATCGAGGATTCTGTCGTCTTGCAAAGTGAAATAGCTAATCGTATACAAGAGCTGGACAACAGGCTTTTGACACTCAGAAAAAGCTTGAACATCCTACTGGAGGCGCCATGATGAGACGATACTATGTGTTCCTTATCTTCTTGTTGGCACCAATCTTGGCTGCGGTTATGCTTACAAAATCCTACTATGACGATCCTCAGTTGAGTGATAGCATCACTAAAGCTTACGAATACGAAATCACCGACCTAGACCCTATCGATTATTCCCTAACGGGTGCGGAGCTTCGTGTAAAACCGCTTATCGAGAGCCTTACCTATCTAGAGGAAACTATACAAGACTATGTTAAAAACTTTGCAATGTTTGAAGCCGCCCTCAAAAGTTCTATTTCAAGCAGCTCACAGCTACGTCTATTGTCAGATGACATTTACGAAAAGCGAATTACAAAAGCGCTAGGACAACCCATCGATTTTTATCTGAGCACTAAAGTAGAGATCAAGCTCTTTACCCTTAGTGAACTGGATTATCGAGGTTACATCGCAAAGGTGAAGCTCTTTAATCCTTATATCTTTAAGCTGGAACTCGCGCAAGGCAAAGTAGGCGGGCTTGAAACTACTACCGATGCAGCAGAGCGCACCGGTGCGATACTTACAATCAATGGTGGCGGATTCGACAAAGTCTCAAAAGACGGCGAAACAGTGTCTGTCATGAACGGCAATACGGTTGTAGACGGTAATCTTGTAAACCCGTTTGTTGTTCCCGACTCTGAACACCTATTCTTTGTCGGTACCGACAAGTACGGGAATCTTATCGGTGGCCGTCCTAATAGCGAAAAGGAGCTATTCGCACTTAATCCCTATCAGGGAGCCAGCTTTTTACCCATCCTCATTCAAAACGGAGAAAAGACGACCCTACCCATACTATGGCAAAATAATAAGCATCCGCGGACGATCATAGGTGATTACTCCAACAACGACCTCATATTAATTGTCATCGACGGCAGACAAAGCGACTGGAGCAATGGCATCACACTTGAAAGACTTCAAGACAAGTTAATCGAGCTAGGTGTAAAAAACGCATACAACCTGGATGGCGGTGGATCGACATCCATGTACTTTAAGGGTGAAGTTCTCAATAGGCCATCGGATGGTTTTTTACGGCCAGTTGCCAATCATTTCATCATTGCGCCTTAATTCAAGTAGGAAATAGCGCCGAATTACCTATAAAGGACCAATATGCATATATCATCAATGCAGTGAGTATCTTAATGATTGTCACTTTTGGTGCCTTCTACGTTGTCTTTGTCAGGTCGACTTTTGTGAATGCATTGACACTACTATGTTTAGTTGATTTTCTATTCGTCTTTTTCTTTTTAAAAAAACAGATGTTTAAGACCGGAAAATCACTACTACTCAGTACGATGTCAGTTCTTTCGACAATCTCGTCGATTACTATCGTCTATTACCTATACGCACGTAGTCTATCCAAAACACTCGATGAACTCAAAGTACTTGCAGATACGGATACACTGACAAGCATCGCAAACCTCTTGAACGATAAGATCAGTAATCACAACTTTATCACTTCTGATTACCAAACCATCAACTTTACAGTAAGCATCGGCGTAGTCTCTTATTCAGAAGAATACACCAACTTCTCCAATATGCTTAAAGTGGCTGACGAAGCGCTATACGAAGCAAAAACCAACGGCCGCAATCAGGTTGTGGTCAAGTAAATTCGCTGTCCACTTTGGCTGTTGTGATAACAATCAACTATAACCATCTGGTCCAAACAAAATTTATTATCTTTGGATATACTTAAATTAGAGGTGATAAAATGATACGTTTCGAAAAAATTACTACAAAAAACGTCTATACCGTCTGTCAGCTCAGTAGGACTCTTTCTGACAACCATAAAAAGATGGTAGCAGACAATGCTTATTCCTTGGCACAAGCCTATGTAACACCCAAAGCCGAGCCAAGAGCCATCTATAAAGATGATCAACCAGTCGGATTTATCATGATGCACTATGGTATTGAAGACGACGAGCCAGGTGGAGAGGACCAAGCCTACCTATGGAGGTTAATGATTGCCACAGAACACCACGGCAAAGGCTACGGAAAAGCAGCAATGCAGATCGTTTTTGACGAAGTAATAAAGCACGGCTACTCAGAGCTTATAACTTCTTGTGGTCAAGGCGAAGGTAGTCCGCTAGAGTTTTACAAAACCTTAGGATTTGAAGAAACCGGCGACATCGAACATAATGAACTTGTTCTTAAGGTAAAATTAATTCACACATAGCATGTAGCAGCAAAAAAAGATAACCATGCTTTAAAAGTATGGTTATCTTTTTTTATTCCATTAAATCCTAATTTGAGTCACAGACCCATCTCACAGCACTTTACGCTAGGTATTCTGATTTTAAGATCGACATTACATGAATTGACATATACTGATCCGTCAGTTTCACACAGTTTCTCAATGTACCTTCAATAACGAATCCCATATCCAGATACATGGCAGTCGCATATTGATTGTGTACCCTGACATCCAACCATAACCTGTTCACCTTAAGCGTATTGAAAGCCAGTTCTTTGACAAGGTCAATTGTTTCTCTTCCATAGCCCTTCTTTTTCTCAGCAATCACAAGCCTCATCAGCTCCAGGTTATCATTCGAATCTCGATTTGCAATCAAATAACCCACAGAGGCACCGTCTTCCAATCTGGTAACAATCCTATGTATGGTTTCGTTCCTAGTAAGCGCTTCTTCGTGTTGTTTTTTTGTCCAAAGCGCAACATAGCCTGCTTCAGCGGCAAGCTGTTCATTTTTCAGTACAAAATCAAGATCGGAATCGGTTGTGGGTTTCAAAAATAGTCTGGGTTTATGAATCATGTTTGACCTCCAAATTGATACTGCTCAAATTTCAACTTATCGTTGCTTCTAATGACATTATTAGTCCATCAGGAACCAAAAAATCGCAACTTCATTTTTAGTCGCTTCAATATTTTTATACATCATCAGATCGACAGCACCGATTCTCATGCCCATTTTTTCATAGAATAGATTCGCTGCCACGTTCACATCTTGAGTTTCTAAGGTCATGTGGTTCAACTGATGGGCTTTTCCCCATTCTTTGGCTTTCGTGAATAACGCTTTACCGACACCCTTGCCTTTATGCTTTGGTGATACTCGAATGTCATCGATATAGCAATAACCGTTCCAACTTTTATTGACATGTATCTGACCGATCGCTTCATCCGCTTCGACATATAAGTAAACAACACTGTTTTCATTCTTGTAGTAGTTTTCCAAATCAAGTTTTATTGGGGAATAGGTTTTAATCGTAGGTGCTACCGGTTCCAAATGATAGGTAAAAATACCGCCTAATAGCGAAGGCACCAGTTTTTCCCTTACCTTTACTTCACTTATAACCGTATTAAATAGATGCTCATTTTCTTTTGTCAGTTCGATAATCATATTGTCTCCTTGTAAGGCTTATCATTCAACTTATCATTTCTATTATGCCGTCCCTGGTTTCCCAGTGATTGATCCACCTCTTATAGTGGATACTCAGCACATCTCCAATTTTAAATTCATAATAATCGACCACCGCTGATTCAGTAAACCTGATTTCAAGTCTGTAGGTGCCCTCTCCTATCCAGGCGCCTGCAGCACTTGCTGCCATTTCTCCACCTAAGAAGAAGAGTTTTGTTTTGCTCCATTCCCCTATGGTCGTATTGATTTCAAAGTGACTATATTCGTTACGCAGTGAGAGTTCAAGTCCCTTCTCACTTAGTTTTACATAGATGTCACTACAGCCATACAATGCTTCACTTAAAGAAAAATCGCCTTCAAAATCAACTGCATATTCAGCCTTATCGGCAGCAAATTCAATCATTAAGGATTTCATCATCTGACTAAGCTCAAACGACTTATCACTAGGCGGCAGCGCCACATCGGATACTTCACCGATTAGGGTTTCAAAGATCAAGTCAAGTGGTGCCTGCAAGTCGCTAAGCCCAGCTGTGATGCCGATGACCATGTCCTCATCGGGCATGACAAGGCAGTACTGCCCATACGCGCCATCACCCCTGTAAGCGCCGTTTCTACACATCCAGAACTGGTATCCGTACCCCTGGGTCCAGTCGCTATTTACATCCTCGCCATTTGCTATTTGTACGGACGTCGCATCGGTTACATACCTTTCAGACAAGATTCTTTTTCCATTAAATACGCCCTTGTTTAAGTAGAGCTGCCCAAAAGCCGCGATATCCTCTACATTGATCATCAGCCCAAAACCGCCGGCGCTTATCCCCTGTGGGCTTTGATGCCAGTGGTGCTCTCTAATGCCGAGAGGTTCAAAGAGTCTAGGCTCAAGGTAGGCTTCAAGGGTGGTACCACTCACCTTTTGCAAAATGGCAGATAAGATATAGGTTCCCAGTGTGTTGTACATAAATTTGGTGCCCGGTGCGTGACTGATCGGCTGACTGAAAAATGCTTCTACCCAGTTACCTGTCATCATGTTTTCCTGATCTTGCCCTGCCGACATACAAAGCAGGTGTCTGATCGTCAAGTCATCTGTATAGGTTCCTTTTGCAATACCTCTCATCTCTGGAAAAAAATCAATGACTTTATCATCCAGTGAAAGAAGTCCTTCTTCAACACTAATCCCTATCGCAGTTGAAGTGAAGCTCTTACTAAGCGAAAACATCAGATGGGCCTGTGCTTGTTCAAATGGGGCAAAGCTGCCTTCGGCAATTACTTTTCCGTGTCTTAAGATCATTACACTATGAAAGGCGTAATCCTCTTTTTCAGCCATCTGCCTCTTCATGCCTTCGATCAGTTTCACAAGAGCCGTCGATGAAACACCTTGCTCTTCAGGTTTTGCTCTTTCAAATCGTCTATTCATATGTAACCCTTACCTCTCATATAAGTAAAACATGTGTTACCTATCAAACGGTGACAATACATTTATCATTTGACCCGTATGATATATAATAAAGCATATGATTTTTACAGTGTAATGTCAAAATAAAAAAGGAGATTCCTATGGCTATTTGGAACCCATGGAAAGGATGTCACAAGCTTAGCGAAGGATGTGTGAACTGCTTTATCCATCGCTCAGACGAAAATAAGGGCATCGATACCAATACCATCTATAAAACCGATGAGTTTGCAAAAATCATCAAGAAAAACAAACATGGACAGTACCTTATAAAAAGCGGTGAGTTTGTCTATGTTTGCTTTAGGGGAGACTTTCTTATCGAAGAAGCAGATCCCTGGAGATTAGAAGCCTGGGAGATGATGAAAGAGCGCAGCGACTTGAACTTCTTGTTTTTGACAAGGCGAATCGACCGGTTCAAAGTCAGCCTGCCAAGTGACTACCCCAAAGGATATGAGCATATCAGTGTTGGAATCAGCGCCGAAAATCAAAAGACTGCTGATTTTAGAATCCCCTTGCTCAAATCAATGCCTATCGCCCATAAATTGATCATCTTACAACCCATGATCGAATCCATCGATTTGAGTGCCTATCTGGACCAATCGATTGAACAGGTCATTGTAGGTGGCGAACAAGGTTCTATGGCAAGACCGCTTAACAAAGACTGGGTGGTATCCATTAGAGAGCAGTGTATCGAAAAGCAAGTATCCTTTGAATACCGTCAAGTCGGTTCTCATTATCTTGTAGACGGCGAACTAAAAAAAATCAATCAGCATATGCTTTGTAAGGTCGCACGGGAAGAACAAATGGATTACACCCCCGAACCTGCCGCTTACTGATGTTTTAAAATCATTAGGGTTTCTTTAGTAGATTTTTAGGGTATTTTAATAATCAACGTGTATGATAAGAAGAGAGCCTATTTGAATAAGGAGTTCGACACTAACACATCAAATAAATCTACTAATAAACAGGGGTGAAATTAATGGGTAAACGTCATGACTTGAAGATGCAAGAACTGAAGCAAAGAAAACTTGAATGTTATAATACCAAACACTACAAACAGAACATGCTTAAAAAGCGAATTGCCAGAGTCATGCGCTTCAGCAACTCGATCAGCGTATTGCTGCTTCTTATTGCAATGGTCATGGTCATCGGAACCTTGACAGCGGCCATGGGTATGGGTTTTTCACTCTATACCGCAAATCAGATAGCTGAGGACACGCAGGACACCTACATACAGATTGGTGACAAAGATGAGTTCATCGCTTACCTCGAGGATGAATACGACGATCAAAACCAAATGTCTGATCAACTGGCTCAAACCATCTTGCACCTTGATAGCGTCAAAAATCAACAGATGGTCAAATCAGATATCGAAATGTTATCCTCCATCACCTATTTCGAGTACCAAATCATGTACGGCGAAGAGGTGGTTTATGATAGCTACAAGTCCACTCGTAAAATGAATAAGATGGACCAATACAGCAACGAAAACCTCTTTGCAAAACAAGTATTCACCGAAGTAAGCGCCCCATACTTCGATAGTGATAACAATGTAATCGGTAAAGTCATGGTAAGGGTTAGTCCCGATATCATCAACATGGTCATCTTCGCATCCATCTTCTTAGTATTTTTCATCTTCATCATCAATATGATCATCAGCAAGATCATCACAGTGATCACCTCGAGAATGGTAGCAAGACCTCTTGAGATATTGGCCCTTCAAATGGAAAACATGGCCAATGAAGACCTTGAAGACGCCTTCAATGCGGTGTTAGATGTAAAAAAACCTGTCTCAGAGGTCAACAGTCTTACAGAATCCACAACCAAAATAATGAAGAAGATGTCTGATTACTATCAGACGATGATGGCTCAAAATCAAGAACTTGAAGCCCAGAGGGATACCCTAGAGAACCAAAGAGAAGAACTTGAAGCCCAAAAGGACGAACTCGAATCACAAAACGATCAGCTCCTGATGACAAGCGGCACGCTTCAATCGATGAACGACGCCTATCTAAGTCGAACCCTGAAGCTACAGAATTTATTGGATAACGTCGGCCAGGGTTTCATGACCTTCGGATCTGACCTTATCGTCAATTCGGAATACTCAGTCGCATGCAGCGATATCCTATATGACCATTCCGGTGAGGATCATGATAAGGAAAACAAAGCACATCGACATGATATTCAAGGTGAAAAGGTCACAGACCTACTTTTTGATGACGAAGAGCAGAGAGAGTTTATCGAATCACTCTTAGTGAAAATCATCGATGGTACAGAACAGCAAAGAAACCTATTCATCCCCCTGTTGCCGGATGAGCTTAATGTCAATCGTAGAGTTCAAAGCATCGAATACAAACTGGTTAAAGATGAGAATTTTAAAGAACAGATGATGGTCATCTTAACCGATATCACGCACACGCGCGAACTTGAAGAGCAAATGGAACTTGAACGTGATGTCCTTCAGATGATCGTAAAAGTGCTGCTCAACCGAGATGACTTCTTATCCTCGGTTGTTGAATTCAAAGAACTGTTCAAAAATGATTTTACTTCACTTGAAGGCGATCACTACGAAGAAATGCTTCGATCGATCCATACCTTTAAAGGAACCTTCGCACAGTACTATATGACAGGCATCAGCAATCACTTAAACGAACTTGAAGATCATATCTATCACGAAGGTTCCATTGAAGCGGTGCGTCAAATCGATAAAGAAGAAGTCTTGAGAAAACTAAATGAAGACATGTCCACCATCGAATCATATGTCGGTTTCGACTTCTTATATAAAAAAGACATGTACACCATTAACGAAGACAAGATTCTAGAAATAGAACAGAAAATCAAGCGTATCTTACCGGCAACCGAGTTTAACAACATCATCCCAATCATTCAAAGCATCAGGTATAGGTCGGTTAAAGAAGGCTTGAAATCCTATCCTGATTATGTCACCAAACTAAGCGAGAGGATGAACAAATCCATTCTTCCTTTCGAAATTCAAGGTGATGACGTATTTGTAGACTTCAACATCTACCAAAACGTGTTTAAGACCATGGTGCATCTGTTCAGAAACGCGGTGGACCACGGTATAGAAGACATCGACGGACGGCTTATCGCGGGTAAAAGTCAAGGGGCTGCCATCAGCTGTACAATCGTGGAGCACCCAGACGGCTTTGACATTGTTGTCGAAGATGATGGGCGTGGCATAAAAGATGAAATAAAGGCTGAAATATTCAAACACGGTTTCTCGACAAAAGATAGCGCCACAGCCATTTCTGGTCGCGGAGTCGGACTACCCGCACTCAAAGAAGCCGTTGAAGCACTTGGGGGTATTATCACACTGGATTCAAAAGAAGGAGCCGGGTCAAGATTCATTGTCTCCCTTCCCCTTTTGAGCGGTACAGACATCGTAACCTTCGAACCCGAAAAGTTTCTTGCTAGAATTGAATCAATCGCAGGCAACTACTTTAATACATTGAATTTTAAGTTTGAGCCTGCAAGCATAGAAGCGCAAGATAAGATCACGCTTCACAGAGTAAATGCGCTGCTTAACATGAAGGGTTCAATCGACGGCATGTTAATCGTAAGCGCCAACGAACTATTTGCAAGAGACCTGGTTGGCGCCTTTGTTTTAGCGGATATTCCTGAAGAATCTATCGACACCTATGCAGAAGACGTACTTGGTGAAGTCACTAATACAATCCTTGGGAATGTACTGGGAAGCTTAGAAGAAGAAGGCGTGTTCTTAAGCATCGGCGTACCGGTGATGTTAAGCAACAAAAGCGCTTATATCAAATATACCGATAGACAAATACTATCTGCAAGTTACAAGAGTGGCGACTACATGATCACACTCAGCCTACTCATAACAGAAGGCAATGAAACACTTGACCGCATTGGCACAAACACAAGCGCTGCACTTGATGAAGCGACTAATTAGGAGGACACAGACATGGCTAGAATATTAGTAGTTGATGACTCAATCGTGATGAGAAAGAACCTTACCACCATTTTAGAAGAAGACGGACATACCATCATCGGTGAAGCAAGCAATGGCCGCCAGGCAATTACCCAGTATGAGGAATTACGACCTGATATCGTCACCATGGACATCTCCATGCCGATCATGAGCGGTGTCGAAGCGGTCCAACAAATCATCGCCCAGTTTCCAGAGGCCAAAATCGTCATGATTAGCGCCGTAAACCAAAAAAAGATGGTCTATAACGCCATCACAGCAGGTGCAAAGCACTATATCATCAAACCGATTGAGTCAAAAAAAGTCTTAAGCGTGATCAACGAAGTCATCTCAAACGACAGTACTGCTCAAAACACCAGAAGGAATGACCCGACTAGTACAAAACAGGGTTTCGAAATCAACAACATCGAAGGCAAGTTCATCATCGCCTTCAACGAATCTCTTGACCAGTCCGATTACAGCTTGCTCAACATGGCCATAAGAGGCATCATGTTTATCAAGCCGTTAAGAGTTGTCTTCCATTTTGGTGAGTTAAACGATGTAAAAGATGATGTTCTCTATCCAATCGTCAAGCTTGCTAACGAAATCGTACAGAGCGGCGGCGAAATAAGCTATGTTGCCAAAGACAGTATAAAAGCAAAACTACAGGCATAAAGAATCGGAGTGTGATAACGTGAAACCAACGATCTATCTGATTGGTAATAATCAAGAATACATTCAGTCTATTGAGCAGTCCATCAGTTGTGAAGCACGGGTGCATAACGTATCAAAGTCCGACCTGATGGGTGAAATCTATAAAAGGATGCCCCACTGCATCCTCATCATCGCAGATGATCTGGACAGCGACGGATTCTCACTTGTCGATTCGACGATTAGTCTTGAATACATACCCACTATCTGTATTTCATTCAGGACACGTCCTTCGCTCATAAGAAGATACATCAGCCACGCGACTTATATCAGCGGGCAACAATTGAATCCTACCCTGTCTGTTCTAATTGAACAGGCATACCAGTTTACTAGCAAATACCACGACATGCACATCTGTCAGGATACCTATGATGTCATGAATGAAGAAATACGCGCAAGTTTGGAATCTTACCTCAACGAAGATGAGATTTACGACCACAAAGTACTCATGAACTACCTGCGACTCGTTTATGTAGACAATATCTTTCTCGACAATCACCCAGAATCCATGTGGATCATCAAAAAAGTGAATGGAGAAAAATACATAGGCAACCACTACCCGGTATCCTACAAGGTCGATTATTTTGAAAAGGCGTTTGAAGACAGCACCTTCTCATTTGAACCCTATAAAGAAACAGGCTTTTTCAAAAACAAAACCCTTGATGAGTTCTCGGACATCGAAGTCATTGAAGAACTGATACCAAATGCCTTAATCGAGATTTCAGGCGCTATTGACAACATCGCAAGCTTTGCGATACACGACATGATGGTCATCGCAATCAACTACAAGGAACAGGTGCGTCAAAGAGACTTGAACATCCTTAAGGCGCTTACCATCAAAATGGACTTGATGATGACAATCAAAGATAAGATGTCCGCTCTTGAAGCCTCTTTTGACTATACTATGAATGCGCTCGCCCGTGCTGCAGAAGGCAATGACGATGTGACAGGACACCACATAAGACGTGTCAATTACTACTCCAAATTGATCGCCCGAAGTTTAGGCATGGATACCAAATTCGTCAAATCCATCACAGTGGCCGCACAGATGCACGATGTCGGTAAAATCAACACGCCAGATTCCGTACTCAACAAGCCTGGCAAACTGACCGACCAGGAGTTTGCACTGATGCAGGCCCATACCGTACAAGGTCAAATCATCATCGGTGATTCAGAAGACCTTGAAATGGCTGCGAACATCGCCAGAAGCCACCATGAAAAATACGATGGCACGGGATATCCCGATAAGTTAAAAGGCGACGCCATCCCTCTTGAAGCACGCATCGTGTTTTTAGCCGACATCTACGACGCCCTAAGAAGTGAGCGACCCTACAAACGCGGATTCACCCACGAGGAAGCCTACGAGATCATCGTAAACGGTGACGGCAGAGTCGAACCGACGCATTTTGATCCCGATATACTCAGCGTCTTTATTGAAAGACACAAGGCTTTCGAGAAAATCTTCGCGACCTATAGCGATTGACGCAATAAACCTAAAAAAAATGCCGCACCTATTCAAAAGGTGTGGCGTTTTTTATGCTTCTGGTGAATCCAACTTAATTGAATGTTCTTTTTAACACTTTTTTCGGACACTGCGCCACGCACTCACCACATAAGATGCAGTCGTAGTCATAAGTCTTACCTGTTTTCGCCATCCTACTGACATCCAGCGTCATGGGACATGCCTTGTCGCATTTCTTGCAGTCGATGCAACCTTCTGTCGCTGTAAGCCTAAGTGAAGGAATCGATAGTTTTTCTTTGATAAATGCTCCAATCGTGTTTAGCATTCCCATCGGACAAACGTATTTGCAGGCCGAACGGCGACCAAAAATCATGGTGAATATAAGAAGTGTTCCTACAATCGCATAGTACCTGATAAGACCGTTAAGATTATCGACGCTCACACCCGTTTCAAACATATAGGTAAGATCGGTTTTAAAACCGACACGCACCGCATAGACATAAATGATAAGACCGATCCAAGTAATCCCCAAGGCAAATCGCAAATACTTCATCCCCTTCACACGAACCAGTTCCTTTTTCGAAACCTCATATAAAGACATCTGCATCGCACCGTATGGGCAAACATACGAGCAAAACGCGCGACCTACAAATAAAGAGGAAACGAACATGATCGTCCATGCATAGTACGTAAGCCCCAGTATGCCGTCGACGCCACCCATGATGATAAGAACCGGTGAAAAAATGTTCATGATAATCGGTAAGATAAAAAAGATGATAAAGAGTAATGTTTTTCTGTTTTTTTGATGTTTCATTGTAGTCCTCCTTGAACAGTTGTTTTAGTTGTTCTCAGTGTAGGACGCATCGGTCAATCAAACAATCGGGTAAAGACTTGATTTTTACTAAAAAGCCCCCTCAACCGAAAGGTTGAGAGGGCTAATCGCAGTTATTTCAACAGGTTCAAAAGTTCGACCTTGCTAGTGACATTTAGCTTTTTATACACATTGTTGATGTGGGTTTTCACAGTAGATAGGCTGATATGCAGCGCATCGCTTGTCTCCTGATAGGATTTGCCTTCTAAAAGACACTTGATGACCTCGCGTTCGCGATTGGTGACCTTGAACTCAAGAAGAATATCCTCGTATTTGTTCTTCTGATCATAGTTGCTAGCCAAGTAGTTCTTAACCTCGCTGTTCACCACCACAGTGATCAAAATCAACATTAAAGGTAGTGCCATAAAACCATAAGGTAGAAGATGATCCAAAAAAGGTACCTGAAAGATGATGATATCCGCCCCCACCAAAAACAGCGATACTGAAAAAATCACACTGTATTTCTTAAGCTTTTTTATATGCTCGTTGCTGAGGTACTCGCCGTTGAACCAAAAATAATAGATGATGTAGGCAAAAGAATAACCGACCAAAATGATAATAAAAAGATTCACCAAGGCGTAGCTAAAAGCGCTTGAGACTATTGCCACCAGCACATAACCTACAAAAAAAAGCCGCGTCTTCACATCCAGTTCCCTAAAGGTCATTGCAAAGATAAAGACCTGTATCTGATACATCAAGAGTCCACCAATAAACATTCCAAGAAGCAGAGCCGTTGCGCCAAGCCAAGCAGGCACGTCGCTAAGGTTTGTCTTGATATAAAGATTCAGTAAATGAAGACCCGTAATTGCAGCGATTCCTCCAATAAGATGAACAGCAGACCTTAGGAGCGCGTTTTTTCTTTTTCTGTCTATCAGCACAAGCCTGCTAAGAGCCGACATCGATGCTCCGATGCATAAGGCATAAAATATGATGATGATATGGCTCATAAGTATACCCCTTTTTCAATTTTGCTTACTTTTAATTCCATGTTAATTTCCTTTATTATGGCAGCCATCAAACAGAACTGACTTCAAAACTAAGTTTCTCTAGATTATGGTAATAATGCCCGCTTTCTGCTGTGAATCGCAGCACGGAGTAGTCGGGATCATCGATTCCATGAGGGTAATACGCCTCACAACCATCAAACCATAATAGTTTTCTAGACGCTTCATCCCTCATCACCTCGGCCTTACCGACAAGCATCAATCCCATAAAATCGTTATCCGTATAATAGTAGACGCATGCTTTGTTATTATTTAGCAGCTGCTGAACTCTTTTAGACGAGGTATTTGTACTAAACCATATCCGATGAAGTCCGTCCGTCTTTAAATTCAGCATCGCCTTTATGTTTGGATGCCCCTGCTCATCCACCGTACCAAGCATAGCGACTTTTGCGTTTTTTACAAGCGTCAAACAGTTCTCTATCATCGTATTCTTGTCCATTCTTCCCCTCCTATGCACTCATGTAGTTAAATTATAGCATAATTCAATCTAAACAATGGACCAAGTAAACAGTAAATCATAGCAATGCACAATTAAAAATAACCACAGAATAGTGGTTATTTTTAGAGATTCTCATCAACTTCGCATGCTTTGCTTCAAAAACTAATCAATCCGATTTTACTAATTGAACTAAACCTACAATTGTTGCAAAGAGAACAGCTGCAACAGGCCAGACGATCCATGTGATATGCCAGTCCATGGTCCAAAAGCTCCATCCTAAATAAATTGCGACAATCAGCGGCCAATACATCGTCGATACCTGCATACTTCTTTTACTGATAATTCTTCCTTCAGGTGAGAACTCTCCCTCGCCTAACAGGCAGTGATAGGAGCTTTGCGTCGAGCTAATCGGTATGAGGATAAAGACACCTATGCCGATTAATGCGATCAATAGAACCACCATCAGTAAGATCACAGTAGTAGAGGCTTCAAAGATTGCAGCTAGAATCAGTGGTATAGGCGATAAGATAAACAATAGCACTGATATTGACAAACCCTTGTGATACTTGCTACTGTAGGCTTCCAATTTTTCACGATAGATACTCTCCACACCATACTCGAGTTCAAAAGTGCCTTCCTTAAATGCAGTGAGTTTTCTTGCGACATGACTGGTACTGATGATGATGACCACCCCAAATCCGATTAAAGCGAACATCAGGGTTATGCCGACACCAGTAATCACTTGAGTGCTCAACTGAATCGTAGGAAGTTGAGCAATTGCCAATAATACAAGTAGCGGAAGAACCGAAAATAATATGGCCAGTGTAGCAAACGCTGCTTTTCTCGACTGAGCCCCACTCGTTTCTACAAAATTTTGGGCATCTTTAATCGACACTTTGTCAAAACCGCTGTCTCCACTATCAGAACCCGCTTCAATTTCTTCAATTTCATCCTTTAAGAGGTAGTCAGTCGAAACACCGAAAATCTCTCCAAGCATGATGATCTTATTAAGATCCGGAATACTCATGGCGCCTTCCCATTTGGACACCGATTGACGGGACACATTCATCTTTTCTGCCAGATCTTCTTGCGACCATCCAAACTGTTTTCGTAATCTGATAATCTTGTCTGCTAATTTCATATCTTCAACTCCTTTTCGTTGTTTGTAGTCAAAGTATAGCATTTATAACAGTTGCAAGCTATCAATCAGACTTTAAAATACCGCAACTGGCAGTTGCAATACACAAAATAACACCTAAAAGGGCAATTTGGAGTTACCTGCCTATATAAAAATAAATTGGGACCATGCTTTCGCATAATCCCAACTATCTTTCATTTATTGATCGACCTGCTCGCTAAACAACTGATATTGGTTTGCCAGAACAGGATTAAGAATCTCCAGTCCGTTATCTTCTCTCAGTTGAACAAGTACTTTAGATGCTAAGTTCTGATCAGCATTCAAAATTTCTGAAGTTAAAATGGTCTCGATTTCCGGTCTCATCTCTTCAAAAGAAGGTTTTTCACCTTCGCCTGTCTTCATGATAATGTGGAATCCAAATTGTGTTTCAACAGGTACGTTTGTTACTTCGCCAACTTCAAGAGCAAATACCGCATCTTCAAATTCCGCGACCATGGCACCTCTACCGAACGAACCTAACGCACCACCGTTAGCCCCAGAACCTGGATCCTGTGAAAACTCTTTTGCAAGTTCCGCAAAGTCCTCACCAGCATTGATTCGACTGATCAGGTCCTCAGCCTGTTTTTTCGCTTCAGCTTGTGCCGCGTCTGAGGCATCTGCCGCTTGTATCAAAATATGACTGGCTTGAACATCCGGTTCGTAGTTGTCATAGTATGCTTGGATCTCATCAGCAGTCAACTCAGTGGAAGCCACATAGTGTGTGATGAAAGCCTGTCTTTGAGCATCGAGGAGCAATCCCTTTTTCAGATCTTCTTCGCTATCAAATCCATTCATCTTGAGTGTCGCTTCAAAGTTGTCCTGATACTGGCTCTTGATACTTGCGATTCTTTCATCTACAAGGGTTGTCATCTCTTCAGTCACAGGTTCGACTTCTGCTAAAATACCGCCATCTACTAAATCAAGCATGCTTTGAAGACCCGCAGTCTTAATCAATTGATCGCTAAGCTCTGTTTCACTTAATGCACCCTGCTTGTAGTTCGCTACTGCCTCATCGTCTTTGACCCCTGTTGCCGTACACCCTGTAAAAGCGGCTGCCACAACAGCTACGATCATTAATACTACCAATTGCTTTTTAATTGCCATATCCATCCTCCTATGATGATTTACTCCGATTTTTCTATCATACAGATAGTTCGTGAATAAATCATGAATAAATGGATTATTTTGCACATCTTTACTACTTTCATAGCCAATCCACTGCTTTATTAATTGCGTTCGCAATCAATATGTGATATAATGATTGCGCGCGCAACTAAAAGGAGGATATTATGTATAAACCATCGATAGGTAAGTATATTTCAGCTATTTACAGGCAACAAAGTATCGTTGTAAACCATCTGCTCCATGATTTTTCGTTTGGAAGCAGTCACTATCTGTTTCTAATAAACATACACACCCATGAAGGCATCAACTTAAAAGAACTTGGAAAGCTTGTCATGATCGACAGAGCCAATACCACAAGAGCAGTAAAAAAATTAGAAGCGGACGGACTCGTTATCGCACTTGCTGATGAAACGGATAAACGAAACCGCAAACTCTACCTGACAGATAAAGGAAAACAAATCATGCCAAATCTCAGAACTAAACTTTCTGAGGTTTCCACCGTTTTGACTAAGGACATGACAGATGAAGAAATAAAACAACTCGAATCGCTGCTGATCAAATTATCCGGCAACGTTCAAGATGCGCTAAAAGACATCAAGGAGGAAAACGCTCATGGCAACGACTAAACGAAGAGACTTAACCACAGGCGATATAAAACAGACCCTGACAACCCTTACCCTACCTATGATTTTCGGTGTTTTGGGAATCGTCGCATTCAACCTTGCTGATACGTATTTTGTAGGTAAGCTAGGCACCAGTCAAATGGCTGCGCTCACCTTTACTTTCCCTGTGGTTCTAGTGTTTAACAGCATCAACCACGGAATCGGAATCGGTGCGTCAGCTATCATCTCACGCGCTGTAGGAGAACACGATACCGAAAAAGTCGTAAGGCTATCCACCGACAGCTTAAGCCTTGGGGTCGTCTTTGCCATCATCGCCATGACCATCGGACTAACGACCATCGAGCCGCTATTTACCTTGCTAGGAGCCGATCAGTCGGTCATGCCCTACATCAAGGAATACATGAGCATCTGGTACATGGGAGTACCCTTTATCGTCATTCCCATGATCGGCAATAATGCGATTCGTGCGCTAGGCGACACAAAAACGCCAAGCATTGTCATGATGGTCGCAGCAGGCGCAAATATCCTACTTGACCCCATCCTCATCTTCGGCTGGGGGTTTATTCCGGCAAGTGGCGTCAGCGGCGCAGCCACAGCTACAGTCCTTGCAAGGATGATCACCTTTGCGGTTTCACTTTATGTGCTCATCATACGAGAAAAGGTGATCTCACTTAAAGTCATTCACTATAAAGAACTCATCGATTCCTGGAAGAAGATCCTTTATATCGGACTACCCAATGCTGTGTCAAAAGTGATCATGCCCATCGGTCTCGGCATCATCACAGGCTTAGTGGCAACCTTTGGTACCACCGTTGTCGCAGGTTACGGTATCGCATCACGTATCGAATATTTCGCACTTACCCTAGTCAGCGCCCTATCTTCAGTGATACCTGTCTTTGTAGGGCAAAACTTCGGCGCAGGTAAAATCGATCGTATAAAAAAAGGCATCCTATCCAGCGAAAAATTCTCTGCCTTATCCGGCATAGTAACCTATGCGCTGCTATTCATACTGGCAAAGCCCATCGCAGGACTCTTCACTGACCAGGCGCAAGTTACAGATACAATAGTCTTGTACCTTCGCATCGTGCCCATCGGTTATGCTTTCCAAGGCGCTATCATGATCTTTAGCGGCGCGCTCAATGCTCTAAACAGACCGATCAAGGCAGCTATGCTAAACTTAGTTCAAATGCTACTGATTTACGTGCCACTCGCGCTAATCTCATCAAGCTACCTTGGTGTAATCGGTATTTTTGTATCACTCATCGTATCATATGTCATTGTTGGAATCGGCGGCCATATCACTTTGCACAAGGATATCGACCGGTTATCCGCTGAAGCTTCCTATCATAAAAACGAAAACATCCAGTGAACTTAAATTTCACTGGATGTTTTTTTATGCCTCATTTGCTATAGATACTTGATTCTTGAAGGATCGAATCGGTCGACAAACCTATTGCTGTCGGCCATGACAGGATAACCGATCGCAACCACCGAAAATACTTTGCTATCCTCAGTCAGTTCCAATAGCTCACTGATAAATCGCATGCGTTCCTCAAGAGGTGCAACCCCTAACCAGACCGCTCCTAAACCTAAATCTGTCGCTTCGAGCAACAAATTCTGTGTAGCGGCCGCTAAGTCTTGTTGCCAGTATTCAGGAAACTTCATGCGGCTTTCAGCAGCCACTACAACAATCGCCAGAGCAGATTCAGCGATGGGTCTCGAGTAGGGGCTCATCTTTGCAAGCGCGTTAAGCTTTTGGCTGTTTTGAATTGCGATAAATTCCCAAGGCTGTTGATTCCCCGCTGACGGGGCCTGCATGGCAGCCCTTAATAGTGCTTCCACCTTTTCCTGTTCAACCGGTTTGTCAAGATATTTTCTGACGCTTCTTCTTTCATTGATGGTTTTCACTTCACACCTCCATTCTCAACCATACTAAAAGCGTTTTTGGATGGTCAGTACATTCTTGCCTTCATGATATTTATATGCGACTTCGTCCATACTTTTTTTGACCATATAGATTCCTAAACCACCGATTTTACGGTCGTCCGCCGAAAGTGTCAAATCGGGATCCTCAAGTTCCATCGGGTTATATGGAATCCCTCTGTCTGAAAACTCGATAATGGCACATGCCGGGTTTTCTTCGACTTTAAACGAAATTCCCACGTCTCCAACGCCTTCTGGCGTGCTCGCATACGCATAATGCGCGATGTTGACAAAAATCTCCTCTACTGCGATATTGATTTGAGTCATCACCTTCATCGGACACTGATTCTTTTCAAGCTGCCCCGTAATAAAATCAAGCACCGTGTGCAGTTGATCCACCTGCGCAGGTAAATCGATCACTTCGATCTTACCCAGACCCTTGTATTCAAATGCGAGCATCGTGATATCATCAAATTGCGGTGCGGCACCTACAAATGCGTCGATGTTGGTTTTGATACTGCCCAGTAGTTCAGTCAAAGTCGACTCCTTATTCTCATTTAATATAGTTTGTAGACGACTCTCCGCAAAGAGCTCATTTTCTAGATTTGTTGCTTCTGTCACACCATCGGTATATAGATAAATGACATCATCAGGCTCGAGCATGAGGCTCTGCTGTTTATAGTTGATGCCTTCCATTCCTGCAAGTACAAATCCTGCAGGAGCTTTTATCCATTCAAATTCGCCATCTGACTTTTTGATAAGCGGTGGATTATGACCGGCATTCACATAATCGAACTTCCCTGTCTCAATCTCCAAAATTCCCATAAAGGCCGTCACAAACATTCCTGCATCATTTCCTTCACAAAGTTGATCGTTGGATTTTGTAAATACTTCAGCTGCCGGCATCCCAAGCTGGGCATAGTTTTTTATCAAGGTTTTCGTGATGACCATAAACAGCGCAGCAGGAACCCCCTTGCCTGAAACATCTGCGATTACGATACCCAGATGTGTCTGATCGATTAAGAAAAAGTCATAAAAGTCTCCGCCCACTTCTTTGGCGGGTTCCATCGTCGCATAGATGTCAAACTCCTTACGGTCTGGAAAAGCAGGAAAGATATAAGGCAGCATACTCGCCTGTATTTTAGTCGCAACATCAAGTTCTGCGCCAATTCTTTCCTTTTCTGCAGTGACTTTTTTTAGGTTCTCAATATGGTCCACCAGATCCTTGGTCATCTTGTTGAACGAAGCTCCAAGTTCCTCGATTTCATCTCCAGTTTCAATTTCCACCTTATTGCTGAAATCTCCATTCGATATGATTTTCACTCCGTCATTGAGCATCAAGATCGGCTTCGAAATCTTCTTGGAAAATTTATTTGCCGCCCAGATAACCACTATACCGGTAGCAACAAACATACCTATAAGTATGATATTCGTATAAAAGGAAGCGTTGGCGATCTCGTTTTGTGTATCGATCGTAATTTCATCGATCACCATCTTGACTTCGGTCGCCCCCTCAATAATACTTGCGATATCCAAAACGGCAATGTAATACCAGTTATTGAGTTCAATTTTATGAAAAAGTACATAGACAGGTAGTCCGTCAATTTCAGACAGGGAGACCCCGCTTGAATTTTCATTCATCAAACTCACAATCTCGTCAGCCTTCGTGCCCAAAAAAACATTTGATCGATCAGCATTCTCCTCTGTCAAACCAGGTGCCGAAATCACGCGGCCCTGTTCTGCTAGCAGCATCGCATAACCGTTTCCGCCCATTTGGGCTGATAGAACACTTTGGTTGATGTCTTCAATAAGAACATCAAGCCCTATGATTCCTTTTAATTCTCCCCTTTGGTAATAAGGGGTTGCCATCGAAACCGTCAATCCTCTACCAAAACTATCCGAATAAGGCGGTGAAACATATAACCCGTTTAGTTGCTTGGGTTCGGTGTACCATGACTTGTTTCTTGCCTCATAAACAATGCCATGTGGTGCTTTGAGTGCCGCGTTTTCGTCGTACCCTATCGAAAACCCGGATTCATCACCGATGTAAATACTGGTGATGATCCCCTTTTCGTTATTGATGGCTTCCATAAAGGGCAGTATGTTTCCCATAAGGTAAAGCTCGTCACTGACACTTTCAAGCTCTACATCCTCACCAAGTGCGTAGTGTATCGTTCTTCCATCCGACAACCCTTGATCCACTAACTCCTGGGCCGACTTTACCATAACAGGCATATAAAGGTCCGAATGATCATTGATATAGGTAATCGCAGTAGCGATAGCACTTAAATCCATAGCTATCTCATTCAACTGGCTATTGACAAGTTCACTGTTCTTTAAGATAATCTGTTCCGAATCTTTAATGCTTTGACTGATTAGCAGGTTCTCACTGTTCGTTGAAGACTTCCTACCCATTTGATCTGTAGCACGTTCAACAATATCAGCCGAAAAATAACTGCTGATCTGAAAGATGACAATGTACATCAAAAGACTTGATAAAGAAATAGACAGCATGATTCTTACGATTTTACTTTTAATTCCCCGTTTCAATCAAATCCTCTCCTTCCTCAAGTACAAGCCCCGATTTTTGAAGTCGCGTTTTAATTAATCCTAATGATTCTTTTACATCCCACAAAACAGCGATAGGTTCAACTTCGACAGTTACATTTTCCATTACCACTGTTTTTCTAGGAACCGTCGCCAACCGTTTTGCCCCTGTTTTTTCAAGTAGAGCCATCGATCTTGAATTAAAGACATCAAGGTCTCCTTGCCCGCAGCTATCTGAATAACCGACCACCCTGTATACTTCACCATTCGTACTGGTAAAGCCTTTAGATGAGATATACGTCATAAACGTATAGAGAAGAATTTCAGCAAGGTGCGGAAAAGTGCACCGCTTAGATACGATAATCTCTCCCCCATCCACAATGGTACCTCTTTTCACCTCTTTTTGCACAATGGCCTGCAAGTCGTCGCTTATGTATGTAAGTTTGTCATAATACCCGTCGCTTCTTATATTAGAAGCAAACCAAATCATCGCTGTCACCCTATCCTGTTCGATACCGAGCAGAAATTTTTCGCCTTTCTTCAGCAGCGTATGAAGCGTTTTTTCATTTTGAGGAAAGAACATTCCACCACGCCTGTTGAAGGAATTTTCGTTTTCCTCGAACAATTTTTCTTTATAATTGCTGATGTTTATCTCAATCTCAGAGTACAGCCCAGCGACTTCGAGTATATCCTCAAAGGTCATTTCACGTACAGTGACTGATTTATCCTGATAGGTGACAGTGTAATCGATCATAATTATCTCCCTTTCATTTACAGACCCTACTCCGAAAGAATAATCGTTAAATTATTGATCCCGAATGTCCTTCTGTAAGTCATTGATTTTGACATACCGATTATCATTTTGATTCCAATGCTATCATCAAGTTCCAACTCATCACTGACATTTTTGCTGCGTCTCGTTTCATAATATTCAATCGGATTGAACCTATTGCTCGTGTTACGTATGCGAAGTGTTATTGTCTCATTGTGAAGAAGAATCCTCACACTGATCTCCCCCTCCTGACCGATTTCAAACGAATGCTCAGAAGTCAAGATCAGCATCTCTTCAAGAGCAAGTGAGATATAGATCGAAGACTTGTCTTTCACTCCGTTCAACTCGCAAAATTCACTGATTTTTCCTATCGCCGCCATAATTTCTTCGATATTGTTCTTCACCGAAAAGGCCACGTATTTGCCGTCCTTCTCGACACTATAATCAAGAAGCGTCACTTTGGACAGTTCGGGATACTTTATCGACACACGAATATGTACGATCACAGCCATGATAAGGACCATCAGTTCATTCAGCGTAAAAGCAAACCAAAATCCGATGATGCCAAAGGAATAAGACATGCCATAGGCAAGCGGCAATATGACTAAAATATTTTTTGCAAACGTCAAGGCATTCGCAACCTTAGTATGTCCGTTTGCTACGTTTATCGAAATGATGATGTTATTGAATAGCGATGGAATAAACGAAAAGGAGATGATGATAAACGCAGGCACCGAGTAATCCAAAAGCTGTTGACCATGCATGCCAAACAGTGAAGAAAGCTCCTTTGCAAACAGGATGCACAGAATCGAACTCGGCGAGACCCACAACAATCCGTGTCTCACCGCAGATGCCAATATCTGTTTGATGCTTTGGATATCCTTTTCTTCTGCGAACACTCCTATGAAAGGTACTAAAGGTCCTGCGATTCCAGCGATTACAGAAACAATAAACATGTTGATCGTACCAACTACTGCAAAAGTAGACATGGCGATACTTCCAAACAAAGTCACAACCAACCTGTTAAGCAGCAAGAACCGAAGCAAGTTCGAAATATTCTCAACCGCCCCTGGACTACCGATCGACACGATTTCCTTTGATAAGCTCAAGAACTCATCGCTACTGATTTTTACAAATCGTAGGCTATTGCCCCTGTAATTCAATGAAACAGCAGAAAAGACCGTCACAGCCGCTCCAGCAATCGCAGTTGATATGGCGATGCCCACAACACCGTAGTTAAGAACGATGATAAATACGTAATTGAAGGCAACATTGACAGCAGCCATCAAGATAAAAAATAAAGTCAATTCAAGATTCTTTCCATCAAACCTTAAAAAGTTAAAAGACAGATAGGTGCCGATAATGAAAAATCCTCCGACAATCATCACCGCGCTAAACTCATACACATCACCTAAGAGTTCTGCAGGCGTTCCCAACAACCTAATCACAAAAGGCAGTAAGGCAAACGAGACAACAGCCAAAAGAAGATAGAGTATCACACCAGCCAAATAGGTCGTCGTAGCCGCTTTGGCGCACTTAAGGTCCTCTCCTATTCCAATGTACTTAGAACACAAGGCGACACCGCCGATACCAAGCATATTCGCTACAGTGGCAAACAGGTAGTAAACAGGCACAGTTAAGCCTATCACCGCCAATGCCGAAGTGCCGATAAAGTTGCCCGCGAACAACCCGTTCGCCATTTGCCCCACCACACCCATCATCAGTGCCGACATCGAACTGTAAAGTGTCTTCTTATATAACTGACGTGATACTGCTCCATGATCCTTTAGCATCGCTCACTTATCCCCTAATCTTTTTACCTTATTGTCAGAATATCGGCAAAGCCTGTAATGTCGAAAACCTCTTGTATGCTCGTGTTCACATTGACGATGACCATCTCACCCTGTCTGTTCATTTGCTTTTGAGCCGCCAGAATGATTCGAAGTCCTGCCGATGACAGATATTCCAGTTTACCAAAATTCAGTTCAAGCTGCTTAATGTCGTCAGTGATCGCATTCACCTCTGTTTCAAATACCGGTGCGGTAGTCGTATCCAACCGCCCTTCAAGGGCGAGTATTAATTTTGTACCATCTGTTTCTCTTGTGATGTTCATCTAGATCCCTCCATAACACTCATAACCTTTTGTCAACTTTACACATGACTGTAGCTAACGGTAATCGCAGCCTTATAACTGCTGTCATACTCACTGATTCTGGTGCTGAACTCATGTCTCATCTCATCAATCCCGATGTTCAGGTCCCTAGGTACCGTGGCCGTGAAAAACAGATAGGTCACGGCATTCGACGGCATGATCTTCAAATCGCTCAGCGACACCTTGTACTTCAGCTTCTCGCAAATCTCTAGAAGATGCTTCTCGATTTCCATAGTCAGCTTGTCCTCTTTTGCCACAAGATCAAAATGAATATTGATCTGAATTCCGTCGAACAGAAAGTCCTGCTCGATATCACCGATGATCTGGTGTATTTCGACTGCAGAAAGCTCCTCCGAAAACTCGGCGTGCAGGGACACGTAGCAATGATTGTTGCCATAATTGTGTACAATTTCATTATGGGTGCCGATAACATAGGGATAACTGAGCACCCTTTTTCTTATTTCTTCAGTAAATGCAAGATCCGGTACGAGCCCCAACAGTGGATTGGCGGTTTCTTTAAAAGATGTCACAGCAGAATACAGCACCGTGATCGACATCAACAAACCCACATAGCCGTCAAGGTCCACGCTGAATATCGCAAAGACCACCAAGGATCCCAGAATAACAAGTGAGGCCAATCCGTCCACTATGTTTTTTGTCGCTGCCGCACCTATCGAAGAAGACCTTATTTTCTTACTGACTGTCTTATTGACGCTAAAGACCGTAAGATTGACGACTACAGAAACCGCCATGATGATATAAGCGGCTGTAGAGACCTCTGGCGGCTCCGGGGCAACAATCTTCTCAATAGAGGATTGCAACAACTCGATTCCGAGAAGAAGGATAATCATCGATACGATTATCCCCGAAATATACTCGATTCGAGCATATCCGAAAGGGTGTTTCACATCCGGTTTTTTACCTGCCAACTTAAAACTTATCATCATCATCGCAGCCAGTCCAATATCCGAAAAATCAGCAAATGCAGATGAACTGATGGCAATCGAACCAACGGAGCTACCAATCAGGTATTTCACAACGCCCATCGATCCCATAACGACCATAAAGAAGATATTAGCCATTCTCGCATAACTTTCCCTGACTTTCGGGTTTTCCACCAACTGATAGTTTTTAATAAACAGCTTTGCCAATAAATTTGCAATCATATTCATTCCACCTTTGTTGAACCGGGTTTCATTGTTCCTTAATCAGTTCGATAATTTTTTTAGCGAAGAAATTGCAGTGCCCGCCGGTACGCGCAGTCACAAGATCAGCATCAACTACCACGTCCTTATCAACATAGATAATACCCATGTTTCTCGCATCTCCAAGCAAGTTATTGTGAACAACCGCTCTCCTTCCCTCAACAAGTTCGGGGGTTGCCGACATTAACCACATGCCATGACATATGATGCCCTTAATCAGGTTTTTGTTGGCAAAAGCCTTTTTCATAAATTCACTCACAGGCGGTAGTTGACTTACATCTTCTGTATACCTCAATCTGTCAGAAACCATTCCCGCTGGAACGATAATTGCAGCATATTGAGCGAGGTCCGCCTCGCTCAAATCTTCAAAACTCTCTTCGCATATAAACGGAGCTCTAAACTCGTGCCCCAAAAACGTCAGTCTGTCCTGGTTCCATAATCGAGATAGAAAATGAAGTTGTATGCCTTCTTCAGCAAATCGAAGCTGATAATAAAAGATCTCGTTCTCATAAAAATCCGCCTCAATGAGTATGGCGATTTTCTTTACCTCTGGCTTCATCGATTCATTTCTCCTTTTGTCGGGTCATATCGTCGTTTTTCCCTCATAGTCGTCCAGCACTGTCAAATAATCATACAGCCCTGTGAGTTGCAAGGTTTCGGTGACAAAGGGTTTAGGGGCGATTAGACAGACTTCGGCGTCCTGACTGATTTTTTGCTTTGCAAATAGAATCACGCGAATACCCGCACTACTCATGTATTCAGTTTCACCTGCGAATAGCAATATCTTCTTAATGTCCTGTTTCGTATACACCCTTAGTTCATCCATGTACACAGGTGCCAGCGCTGCATCAAGTCTTACTTCCAGCTTTACTTCAAGGTTTCCGTCAGAATTCTTATTAACATATTTAGCCATTTGGTTCCTCCAAATTTCATTTCATTACCGTCGAATCAGTACGATCATCGACCGACCGCCCACAACGATATTGTTTTGTGCATCAATAAGCGGTTCGTCTCCTTTGGCATAAACGTCCTGCCCTGGCGGCATCGAAGTATTTACAGCCAAGTGCCATGCCTTGCCATCGTCAAAACCGGGTGGTTCAAAATACAAAGTGTCCCAATGCGAGTTAATCGCAAAATAGATGTCCTCATTTTTGGCTACATCGTCTTTGGCATAATCACCCGAATACATGAGTGCTATCGCACGTCCGCCGTAATCAGGTTCCCAAGGTTTAACTCCATGGATGGATACATCCGGTTTTCCAAAGCCTTGATAATCCGTAGCCGCTACATGACGATTGCCCCGTAGTACAGGGTGCGCGTTCCTAAATGCGATAATGCCTTTTGCAAAATCGAGTATCTCCTTGTTCTGCTCAGTCAACTTCCAATCAAGCCACGAAATCTCGTTGTCTTGGCAATACGCGTTATTATTGCCAAACTGCGTGTTGCCAAACTCATCGCCTGCAAGAAACATAGGAACCCCTCTGCTGAGCATCAGTACCGTTAGGGCATTCTTCACCTGCATTTTACGAAGTTGGTTGACAGCGGGATCGCTGCTTTCGCCTTCCCATCCGCAGTTCCAACTGCAATTGTCGTCGCTTCCGTCTCGGTTGTCCTCACCGTTGGCCTCGTTGTGCTTGTCGTTATACGACACAAGGTCCATCAGGGTAAAACCGTCATGACAGTTGATGAAGTTGATAGACGAATTGGTTCCCATCCCTTGGTGCGAATAAAGGTCTGACGATCCCAAGATTCTTGTCACCGCTTCATGAAGAGTGTTCTCATCACCCTTTAACAGTTTTCGGATGGCATTTCGATACTTTCCGTTCCACTCCGAAAAATGCCCCCACGAAGGAAAATTCCCCACTTGGTAAAGGCCCCCCGCATCCCAAGCTTCTGCAATAAGCTTGCAGCGGCTCAAGACCGGGTCGTAGGCTAAAATCTCAAGTAAAGGCGGATTGTGCATGGGCGACCCGTCTTGGTTTCGTCCCATGATGGCGGCAAGGTCAAACCTAAACCCATCGATATGGTACTCGCTCGCCCAGTAGCGCAGGCAATCGAGAATCATGTTTCTAACAATAGGATGGTTGCAGTTGACCGTATTGCCGCAGCCGCTGAAGTTGTAATAGTAGCCTTCCTCTGTGAGCATATAGTAGATTTTGTTGTCAATCCCCCTAAAGGAGATGGACGGTCCGTTCTCATTGCCCTCGGCAGTGTGATTGAAGACCACATCCAGGATGACCTCGATGCCGTTCTTATGAAGATGCTTGATCAGATTCTTCAACTCGTCGACCTGCATGTCGTTTTTTCCGCCCGCGGCAAGCCCCGCTTTTGGCGCGAAAAAGGCGATCGAGCTGTAGCCCCAGTAGTTGAGCATTCTCTCACCGGTAATCGGTGAAGGTTTAGAGTTTTCAAACTCATCAAATTCATAAATCGGCATAAGCTCGACGCAGTTCACTCCAAGCTCCTTCAAATACGGAATCTTATCCCTAAAACCCGCAAACGTGCCTGGATATTTCACCTTTGACGATTCATGTTTTGTAAATCCGCGGACATTGCATTCATAAATCACAAGGTCTTCCATCGGTATTTCAAGGGGTTTGTCACCCTGCCAGTCAAAGTCATCCGCGATGATCTTCGACCGATGGGGCATGATATCCCCCCAATCGGGCTCTGTTCCCCATACGCTTCTTCCACCCACCGCTTTTGTATAGGGGTCGAGCAGAATATTTTCTTTATTGTACAAGTGACCACGCTTAAAGTCATATTCACCATCAAAGCGATAGCCATATTCAATGTTTTCAAAAGCCAGTCCAAAAACAACCATCGAATACACGTCGCCTAACCTGAAATCTTCAGGATAGGGTATCTCCACCATCGGTTGCTTCTCGCCTTTATCAAAGAGTACAAGGGTGCACGACTTTGCGTTTCGTGAGTAAACAGAAAAATTGATACCCCCACTCACAAGCGTCGCGCCAAAAGGCAATACCCTTCCAGGACCAATCGCATAGCCCTGGTATTCCACAGTCGGATTAATATCGATTCTATTCAAAATCTCACCTATCCTTAATTAGATACCTACTAGCTCAATGGTTGCTAAATCCTTGGAGCGATTCGTACTTTGATTTGTTTTCTTTCCGTTAGCTTAGGCAGCCTTACATGAAGCTTTTGCGCATCAAAATCTGCGTATTCCTCGCCGTCTATCCATACGTTTTCAATATAGATCGATCCCTTAGGCAGCAAATCAGGCGCCACACGAAGGATACCGTCTGTGAAACCGTCCACCTCAGGCTTAAAGTACAGGTCAAGCGGCTTTTTAGTATGCAGCAGATTGATATACACAGCCGAAAGGTAGCATAACTCGATCGAATGATAACAAGCCATCGAGTGGCTTCCCTTAAGCCTTTCGTTACCAAGCAGATACGGAATGCCGTTGTTGAGCACATTAAAATAGATACCGCCATCGTCATGGTCCAAAAAATACGCGTTATAAAATGCAGCGGACTCCCTCGCATACTTCAAGTATTCCTCACCACCTATCACACCGTAGAGTATCTGATAGGCAAGAATACCCTGTTCCTGTTGCCACCACGCCTTTCGGTCATGCCATGCAAAGGGGTGCACATCTCTCTCGTCAGGCACCGTTCTTGCTACCACGTCATACCATCCAAAACGCTGCTTGTCCATGCCGACCTTCGGCATCACCGCACCAATTTTTTTAGCAAAGTCCACGTACTTGTCCTTGGCATACAGACTGTTGATACGCATCAAATTCCATGCGATCTTCAGATTATGTCCGATCACGCCGTTGTCCTGCTGCCATTTCCACGATTTATCATGGGACCAGTCGTCATTGAACTTTTCCTGCACAAAAGGACTGTTCTCGTAATCCTGAAAATGATCGGTGATGCAGTCCGCAGTCCCCTCTAGGAACTTACCGTACTTTTCGTTTTCAGTAGCCAGCCAAAGATTGATCAGGTAAGCAGGCGCATGGTCTCCAACCGAGTTCCAGTTCTTCTTAGACCTGTTATCCCCAAGACTCTCGTCATGAGGGCTGAACATGATCGGATCAACATGGCTGTAGTAACCGCCTTTTTCATTGTCCACAAAGAACTTGTCGAACAGGTCAGTGGTCATTTTGATATCGTTAAAAATCTTATTGGACCCTGTGATGCGGTAGGTCTGGGTAAGGCCCGCAAGCGCATAAATCTGCTCATACGCCGGGATCGCCTCATAGTCGTCACCAAATTCAGATGCAAAGACCTTAAATTCAGATCCATCCGCCTTAACATCAATCCCATGACACCAGTAGGCCACATTGTAGTCCGTATCGATCAGTCTCATATGGTCGCGAAGGTACTCGCTACCCTTTTCAGCCGCCTCAAGAAAAACATCTTCTCCAGTCAACATATAAGCGCTCGCCAGACCGTACACCATACGCGAGATAGTATCCGTCTCCTGCCTGTGTTCGGGCTTCTTTTCGCCGTTGATATGTAATCTGGTACGATAGTTCTGATAATCTATTTCTTGACCCTTGCCAAACTCGGCATTCACATAAAATTCGCCGATGCTCCTCGCTTGTTTGATCCACCAGTCCGGCTCCTCAAAGCGATAGGTCTCCTTTTCACTTGAGCAGAAGTCAATCACCTTCGCTTCAAAAGCGTTCTTCTCTTTTTGAGGATAATAAATTCCATATACAAAAACCATCTTGCCGTCCTGGCAAAGAAGATCGTACATGCCGTCACCAGGATACTCATAACCTTCGTTAAGATTACCGGTGATCCGGGCATAGGTATTTGCGGTCAGTGAAACATCAAATAATCTTCCATCAGTTGTTGTCACGCTAAAGGTCTTTGCCGTCTCGTTGTAGTTTGATAAATAACCTGCTATCAAATCTGAAAATTCAAACTGAGTATTCATATCATCACCCTATCCATTCGTTGTCCTATCGAGCTATTCTACAATCAACTATTCCCACGCTCCACGAACCTGCATGATGGCAATCGCCCAGTTTTCGCAGTGATAAAGCTCTACTAGCTTTCCGTTTTCATCAACCCTGTTCATATCCAGCGCCATGATATGAAACGGCTTTCCAGTTACAGGCTCACCCAAAAACTGGTCCCCGGCAGGTGTACCGGTCAGTTCCGAACGTACGATGATCCACTCGCCGTTTACAAAGACGTCTAGGTTCTTGACATTGATATCAGGAATCATCTTAAAGAAGTTTCCCAGATATTCTTTGGTCTGGTCCTTGGTTCTAAACGCATTCGGTCCGTTGCCGTCCCTTGAAACCCAATCGTCGTGCAGACTGTCAAACCCCTTTTCCCAGTCGCGTTTATCCGATCTGAACAGATCATAAAAAGGAGTGATGATCTCCAGTGCCCTATCCTTTGTGATTTCAACCATAACTATACCTTCCTTTCAAATTTCAGCTGTCGCGCTTATCACTTGCCAGACAGCACTTGCATTAACATTTGGAAAACCACTATCCGTTCTAGCAGAGTCAGCCAGCTGATATTGGGTTTGTCCCGTATGGTCCGCAATATCAAGCCGCGCACCTTGACCAATCATCCATTCGATCTGCCTGATATGTCCATCAAGTTGAGAAAGCGGCGAAGTAAGCGCTCGGTGTATCGCATCGTGCATGGCTGTAAGACCATTCACAGCAGGACTGATATTCAGTTCTACAGCAAAGTCCTCTGCAGTCATATGTTTCCTAAGCAGTTTCAGGAGCTCAAAGTTGTTCAGCACCGACGCGCGAATGACAGCTCCCACCGCCATAGGGTGTTTCTCACGTACTTTAGGGTCGGCACCCGCCTCTAGCAGTTTGGTCGCCAACCTGTATCGCCTGTTGGCCCTTTTCTCATCATTTGCATCCACGCCAGTCAGTGTGAAGACAAGTGGCGTCATCTGGAGCGGTCCGCCGAGTCGGTCGATATCAAAGTGCGGCATGGCTAGAATTTGGTCGATGCGCCTAATAAACACTTCTGTATCCGCTGATTCAAGACACGTTTCTATCGTATCGATGAGTTCATCGGTCAGGGCCTGAGGTGATGCGATGCGTAAAAGTAATCTATTATAGTACTCCTGTTTTTGTAGTAGGTAGCCGTCGCTATTTGCAGGGTAATAACTTAGAAGCAGTGCTTTCATCGCCTCGTTGTGCCATAAATCCTGCATGTCCAGCGCAGAATAGCCTCGTACATTAGTCGAGCATAACATCTGTTTTTGGGTCGCCCCATCTGCACTGTCCAGTAAGTACCTCACAAGTTCCAGATGTTTTTCTTTACCGTAGAACGCCGCCTGTAGCAATACGGTATGACCGTTGACACCGCTGATTTCGTGTAAATGGCTGGCATCCGCATTCAGCAGCAGTCTGACAGTCTGTACATCGCCGTTTTGTCCCGCCATATAGATAGGTAAGGCGTCCGCCTGTATGAACCTAAGCGTCGGATCTGCAACTGGTACGTTTTTCATCGTATGATTCAGTAAAAGATCGACAACCTGTGCTTGACCACGGGCGGCGGCTGCAAGCAGCACCGTCCACCCCTCACTGTCGTAAAGATCGGGATCCCCGCCATGTTCAAGCCATCGCCTGAGCCCATCTACATCACCAATTCGGCTCATGCTGACAGCATAGCCCTGCAAGTCCCTTAACCAGCCCCTCATGCTAAGGTTCATGTAGGTCGCACCTGCCGATGTCTTTCCACCTGTCACATCCGAATATCCAAAGCGCGTCTTAAGGCTATCAAGATACTTCTGCAACCTAATACCATCCGGAGTAGCCTGTTTTAAAACCAAAAGACGCATCACACAGTAAGTCGCGAACAGTGTCGAGGTTTCAGATTCTCCAAAACCGCCATCCGCATTTTGCTTAGAAAGCAAAAAACTGATAATCCTATCACTCTCAGGTATAGTTTCATGAGCCCTCAAAAGAGCCGATGCCGCAATCGCAGTATCTGCGACCCTTCCTTCAATAAGACTCGCACTCAGCATTTTTTCAAAAAACAAAACAAATGCTTGCGGAACAGCACCAGCGACTTCACATTCCTCATATGCCGCGATAGCCATAAAAAAGTCAAACTGGGTCACAGCCGCCTGACTGATGTAATCAAGCGCTTTAGGAAGATACTGTGCAAGTAGCTCCGTTTCACCTATGTTTTTTAAAAGGATCAGACCGTTCGTGGTATCATACGGCGACTCCGCCTCCAGTGGACTAATCGAAAACCCACCCGACTGCTTGTGGCAGGCCTTCACAAAGTCAACCACATGGGGCACCGATCCCTTGCCGTCAAATCGGTCTAGTTCGCCGAGCGCCTTTACAACGCTTAGGGTAGACCTAAGGCTGTTTTCGCCGCCCATCGTCTCTGAATATCCTCCAGACTCGCACCTGAGTCCCTTTAAAAAGGTATCAATCGTATCGACTTCAATACTCACCGTCACCACCCGTACTTTCTTACACCTTTTTCAAGCACATCAACAAGCAGCCTTCCGCATTCATCCGAAGACTCGACAGAGCGGCTCGTAATAAACGGATAGTCTACAATCACAGATGTAGCTCTTCCAATATTGCTGTGGAACCTTCCATGCACCCCTACCGTATCACGCAGAATATATTCAAGCGGAAAAGGAGGAGAATCAAAATTGAAATAGTCGCCATTGGCAAAAATTGCCCAATTAGCTGTATAATCATATTCCATTGTATGGCCGGTCACATGTCTGCCCACCAAGATGCTTTTTCGGCTATCCAGCTCACGTGCAAAAGCCAGACAAGTCACGGTATAGCACTCTGCCGCAATCGGCTTATCCCGATAGTAGAACCCAAGAATCACATCATGCAGCCGGTTGTTGTTGACCATGTCCACCACAGCTCCACCGCCGCCGACCATCAGCAACGCATCGTAGTCGTTCAGCTTTTCCCATGCATCTTGGCGCGCCTTATAGTAATCTTCCAGCGCATACAGGTAGCGCTCAGAACTCAAATAAGGCCTCACGGGCATCAAGTCCTTAAGTACGATAGTGTCCGTGAAAAACGTATCCCAATTTGTAGACTTTCCTCTTTCGGCCATTTCATCAGTGGTTACCGGTCGTCCAAGAGGCGGATCGACGTAGGCGGCCTCTAGTGAGGCACCATCCGGAAAAGGCGTGGTCTTACCTGTGTTCACCAGAAAATCGTATGCTATACCTGCTTCTTTGAGCCGATCAAGGGGCTTAAGCAGCTCCTCCACCCAAAATCCTTTTTCCGAAAGAGCTACAAGAACTTTTTTAGGCATTTATCTTCATCCTTTCATCATATAAACTGATTGTTTTGCTTTACTGAGTTTCACCGAACAATCTTGGTCCGTAGATATCGATAATCTGAGGAGCCATTCTGTCAGGGTATAACTCAAGCACCGCAGCCTTATACGCTGCTACATCCGGCTGATATTTAATAGCCAATCCGACGACCGTCTTAATGTAGTCAATATTCGCTAAGACCTCCTTGTGATCGGCAGGTTCACCGTGTCCAGGCATAAACAGCATCTTTTCATGCGTTGCCATCTCTTCAAGGTAATCCGTCCAGTTTTCAAGTGCGGTGCTTTCGATATATACGTGACTGCCACTATAGAGCAAGTCCTGTAAAATCGTCACACCGTAATCGGGTAGTTTGATCACTAGCTGAAACTTCACTTCGGCATCTGTGACCCGGTCAAAAGAAAACCTGATACCGTCAATCAACTGGTCGTCAAGCCCCACTTTATGCTCAGGTATCACAATAAAATCCGGTACACCTTCTCCAAAAATGTGCTTAAGTTCACTTCGAATGGTTTCACCGCTTTCTATAAGTGAATCGATCGTTTCAGGCAAGGCATATATCGGTAAATCGTAAAACGCGGCGCTCAGACCAAAGAAGTGGTCGGGATGGTCATGTGATAGGTATACGCGTTCGATAGGCTTACCAATATCATCTACATACTTTCGAAACGCATGAGCATAGTAATTGACAAGCTGCCCGTCAACCACAATGAGCTTGTTCGGGCCTTCGATGACATGTGTCGCGACAGACAAGAAGTCCTCGGGACAGATGAACGTGTGAATGCGAACCTCTTCTGAAAGATCTATCACCTTTACATCAAAGGGTTTCATTAACTGTTCCATAAAAATCTCCTTTACATGGTCAAGTCAAGTAGTATCCGTGAATGAAATCACTTCACGTTCGTTTCTACATTTTGTTTATGACTTCGACCAGTTTGTGACCATAGGCCGATGACGATTCAACGGACAATCCTGTCACAAAAGGATGGTCGTAGATCACGCATGGATTTTCACGACTCGTCGTCGGATCTGCGCTAACTAACTTTCTGTCACCGACAGCATCCTCCACCATAAACTGCAAAGGAAAAAGAAAACCGTTAATCATAAGCTTCATATCCGGATTAGTCGGAGTAGGACGATGGAACTCAAAATTATGATCCCCCACAAAGTCCCATTCATGCGGATGTGCAGTTACCTTCTTACCGTAAATCACACTTCTATAGTCATTTTCGGGATCCCTGGTAAATGCCAGCGCACCCACCGTATAACATAGGGCGCCGATTATCTTACCACTCTTATATGCTTTGTAGATCAGTTCATGAACCGTCAGATTACCTGCGATATCAAGGGGAGAACCTGCGCCACCCACCATGACAAGAGCGTCATACTGATCCATGTCAGCATCTGAAAACTTAATCGAATTATCCCATTCACCCGTATCCAGAATCTCATTGACACGGTCGATCACCTTCTGCGGATTCATCGCCACCCCCTGCTGGGGATCAATAAAGTCTGGATCCATACTCATCGAACCAGGTAACGGAGTCATGCCTTTGTAGGTTGCCAAAGTGAGATCAAAACCCGCGGATTTCATAATATCCCACGGCGCCTGAAGTTCTTCGGCCCAAAGGCCATAATTTGAAGCAAGAACAAGCACTTTCTTTCCCATGATAATTCTCCTTCCTTTCATAGTATTTCTCAATGTTAAACGCTGTATTGTTTACCCCGAAACATTGATATATAACACGTTCTGCCTCATGTGCATGAATAACGTACAAACTTGGTCATATTCGGTCACATAATCGCACAAAAAAAACTCATGCGCTTGTCATGAGTTTTTTTCAATGGTTCTCGTGATAAAATTATATAGTTTCTCAAGGACGATACTGCTCCATAATAGTAATTATCTTACCATCCAGTAAGGTAAGCATAACCAGTGTTCCCTCTTCAAGTTCGTTTAAAAACAAATTTGGATCGACCCGTTCACCTATAGCGCCTACTAAACGATAACTTTCCATATATTCATACCTTTCATATGAAACGATCGTCTCGTCCTCATCCAAAATATAAAACCCGCTCGGAAGGGTGTCGTACTCGATTCCAAGTTCGGTCAGCTTCTCTTGATCGTCATAGTGGGTTAACCATTCACAATAGTCAATGTAAATCCTATCCTCATCCGCCTTCTCAAAATAACCGAACACAGACTCGGTCCTACCATCATTGGTCAGTAGCTGATCTAAATAGAGCTGATCTGACTCAAACCGGTCAAATCCAGCTTTCACCTCAGCCACTTCATCTTCGATGTTATCGTACCTTTCATTTAACTTGATGTGTTCAAGCCTAAAACCAGCCATATAGTCATCATGGTAGTTCAACTTAGATCCGAAAACCTCTAAATCCTTTTTCAAATTATCAGTGATTGCACTTTCATCTCTCAACTGAGTTTCAAGCTGCTGCACTCTGGTTGACAGAGTGTTCATCTGCATCAGAACATAAGCGAAGATCAGTACGACTAGACCCGGTACTACCCATTTGTTCTTCATGGCATCTCCTTTGCATCAGCATCTATCACACTTCATTGTCTTTATACTTTGTTAAAAGCGAATCCGGAAGATGACAGTAATCATCAGGACACCTCGTCAACCTGTCTTGGTGTTCCTCTGCGCTTCTCACATAGTTGGCAAGCGGCAAGACTTCGACCACTACTCTGTCACGGTCCTCTCTCAATTTAATAAAGGCTTCAACCTCTTCAAGGTGCTCCTTAGATAAGCTATATACCCCCGTTCGGTACTTTTCACCAATATCATCCCCTTGCCTGTTCAGACTATAGGGATCAATAATTTCAAAAAAATAGCTCATCAGCTCGGTTAAGGAGACCACATCCGGTTCATACGTCGTTTTCACACACTCCGCATACCCGTCATATGGCCCCTCTAAGCTTTGTGTCCTACCATTCGCTCGTCCAGCTTCAGTAGCCACAACACCAGGTAATGTCTTCATAAAAGCTTGCACTCCCCAAAGACACCCACCTGCAAAATAGACTGTTTCCATTTTGATCTCCCTTTCGATTGTTCGACTGACTTAAAATTTTTCATATCCATCAAAGGGTACAGTTCAAATTAATCGACTGTACGATTCTTTCCTGTATGTCCACTACCTCGGTTAACCTCACAGGTCCATAGACTTGACTTCTTGCTCCAGGTTCAAATCGTTATAAAGCTTGTTCATAAAGGTAATCACAGCCTGAGAACTACCATTTAGCTCTAAGTACTTCTTCATTCGAAAACTCCTTAAACGAGCTTTCCGTGCCACATAGGTATTGACAGAACATTGACCCCTTGTTAGCATTGACTATAGACCTAACAAAGGAGCATGCAATGAAAACATTCTTTATGGATTTAGAATTTCTCTGCGACGAACACGATGTCTATGAAGACGACATCATCGCAATCTGCATTTTATCAGAAGACGACAGCTATGAACTCTTAAGCTTTATCCACCCAGAAGACGATGACTACGAGGTTTCTGACTACTGCACCGACCTGACGGGTATCAGTCAAAACGACCTTTCTGACAAGCCCTATTTCGAAGATATTTACGACCAAATGTTAGAAAACATCGCTCAAGACGACACGATCTATGTATGGGGCGACACAGACCTTGAAGCGATTTACAAGGCTAGCATGCAATTGGCCGATGAACTTGAGTTCAACATCGTCGATTTTCAAACTGAGTTTGTCGAGTACTGTGACTATAAGTTCCGTCCAGGCCTAAAAAAAGTATACTCGGCACTTACAGACGATGATTCCGCCCAGCATCACGATGTAAGAAGTGACACCCTCATGCTTAAAGAAATCTACCGCATCTTCCACTCCGATAAAAAGGCAGCCATGCGCAAGGTAAAAAGCCAACTCAAGTAATATGCCAAGCAGTGCCTACCTAGTCATATTATACCACCTAACACTAGGTATGTCTTAAGGCGTGCCCGTTTATAAGCCGACTAAAAGAAATCCCCATGATTATCAAAATCATGGGGATTATTATCTACTCTTCTTTCACTGATTCATGTAAAAGGAATTCATGAAACTCCTTATCGAGGGTGCCGTCTTCTTCGTGCTGGTTACCGATGAAATTGGTATGCAGTGTTTCATACTCCTCTAAAGTCTTATCAGAAATATGCTTCTCTTGGAATTTTGTCATATTTATCACTCCTTTATTTAACGTCTTGCTTATGATAAATAGATACCCACACCTTTTAGTTGATAAACAATATCAATTAGATAAATATTTTTTATAGTTTCACCTAGCCAAGGTCAATGTTCAACCAGTCAAAGAACACATCCCGTCTATAGTTGATCGGGTAATCACGAGGTATGCCTAAGCTATCCAGTAGCTGAAAACACTTATTGAACTCAGCAAGCGACTCATGAAAATGCGAATCGCTGCTTAAGATGATCGTCACACCTTTTTCATAGGCATATTGAATAAAGTCTTTATAGGATTCGACCGATGAGGTTGATTCCTCTTTTAAGAGTCTGCGATCATTCACTTCAATGGCAACATTCGCACCCAAGCACGCATCCACTATCTGATTATAATCTACAGGATATCTAGGATTACCAAGGTCTCCAAGTATTCTTACCTTTGATTTTTTTAAGGCGCCAAGAATGGCCTGTGTATTCTCTTCAACCGTTCCAGAAGAAAGTACAAGTTCGTGAAAGGATGCAATCGCATAGTCCAGATCGTCAAGCAGCTCCTCTTTAATATCAAGCGTTCCCTCGTAATCTGTGATATTGGCATCCACACCTTTGAGCACCAGCACATTATCAATAAACCTAGGTATGGTGTTCATATTGGCAAAGTAGAATTCATGAGGTCCAACAGGATTGTCCGGACCATGCTCTGTGATTCCAAAGCCATTGATATTGAATTCTTTTGCATAGTTTACGTAATCCATAAGCGTGCTATAAGCGTCACCGCTGGCGGTAGTGTGAACATGTAAATCAACGATAAAGTGCATAATTTCTCCCATAAGCCTTTGCTTGTCTTCAATTTTTGCAAATAAAAAAGCACTCCGACCCTATAAATAATAGAGTTAGAGTGCTTAAGCTTCGCTTTTTCAGCTAATCATTATACCACGTTTCCATAGTATAGACAGGTCCATTTGAACCTTGTCAAGCCACAGTTCTAAATTCGCTTTTCACTACACGTTTCGCCAAAATGCAAGCCTTATGCTATACAATGAAAGTTATACAACACTCGACATGCGGCTAATACGCATACTTAATTCGCCTTTAACAGTATAAACGGATTTCATACTTGTGTCAAATCCAAGCATCACCTTTTTAATAATTGACACACCTACCACTCAAACCACTCAAACCACTCAAACCAAGCGAACAAGCGATTCAAGGCAATCAGCTGCTCTTAGATATACTCCTTCATGCCTGCTTCAAAAGCTCTTTCATCATTGTTCTCGCTGCCATACAGCGCTTCTTGAAGTGCGAATGTCTTTGTCATCCACTTAGCTCGTTTTAGGTAGTGCTGAGCCTTAGGATAAGTTTTAGAAAGCTCATCGATAAATGCATCCGTATAGCCGAATTTACCCACTAAACTGGCAATGTCAGTCGCCGGGTCTCCAATATGGATTTCTGCAAAATCAATAATTCCTGTTACTTCTTCCTTTAAGGGGTCAAATAAGATATTGCTCGGTCCAAAATCGCCGTGAACAACACACGGAACAAACTCGGCACTGCTTACTTCTACAATAATACTGTCAAAAATTTCTGTAACCTTTGCCATGGTGGAAGCATTCATATACCCGAACAGATGGTTTCTGACACGGTTGTATAAGTCCTGCCATCTAGCTTTTGGGTTGATTACAGGTAGCAGAGTGCTAAGCGCCTCTTTTGTATCAGGATGATGTAGCGTTTTCAAAAAAGTTCCTAATTGCTGTGCTATCTTTGTAGTATCTTTCAAAGAATTAAAAGCTTCTTGAAACAGAGGCTGACCGTCAATTTTTTCATAGGCATAAAACGAATCCTCTACATGACTTGTCAACTGCGCGTAGCTAGGATTTGGTATCGGTAGCGAGACTTGACCTGTAAGTACTGATAAAATTCGATACTCCAACTTATCCTCCTCAAGATTTACTGGAGCCTTTGGAAATCTAAACATCCACTTGCCGTTGACTTCAAGTAAGTAGTTGTTTTGTCCGCATTCGATAAGTTTAGAAGAATCAATGATAAGCTCAGGCACTGCTGTTTGAATTACATCTATAAATTTATGCATTTTTGCTCCCTTTTTCAATATTCACTATAACTGGTCCGATCGAATTAAGGCTTTGTAGCGGTCCCAGCCACAAACTTAGTCCCCATGGCGTATTCAACCTCGTCTAAGACCATCGCAGATTCCTTTACCGAGGCGATAAAATCGCAGTTTAGATGACATCCGCCTGCCAGTCTACTCCAAACTGGTGTTACAGCATCAAAGATAAGTCTCGAAGGCTGTTCAGCCGGTAAAACGTGTTCGATAAAGATAAACCTACCCCCCTTTTTTAACACGCGGTGCAGCTCGCTTAAACCTCGCTGCACATCCTCTACACTACAAAACACAAGGGTCGAAACGATAAAATCAAAGGTTTCATCTTCAAAGGGAAGCATCCCCACATCACACGCGACAGACACTATGGGTGCGTTATTCTTTTCGAGTGACTTCAGCAGATTGGGCGATAGCTCTTTATCTGTAATCGTAAGCTTCACATCTTGATAGTACTGCAAGTTCACACCCGTTCCAGCACCGATTTCAAGTACAGTTCCTGTTATGGGAGTAATAAGTGCTTTTCTTAACCGGCCAAGTGCTTTTGATTCCAAAGGGCCCATAAAGGCATCATAAAAGTTCATAGCATCTCCAATTCATACAAGTAAGCTGATCAGCCTTGATCACAGATAGACAATTGTATTGGTAACACTCTCCACAAACTTCACTAAATCACTGCTATCAAATAAAAGTGTCTCCGTATTGCTATTGGGGTGAAACCCAACTCTACCAGGTTTTAGTATCGCTTTATCAAGCACCAAGACAACCTCAGAATCCGTATCATTTAAAAGGCCGAAGATCGACACAGCACCTGATTCGACACCAAGAAATCTTAACAGTCTTTCCTCGCTGGCAAATGATAAAGCAGTCGTTCCAAGCTCTACCGCTAGGGTTTTTAAATCAATCGCCCTCTCATATGGAACCACAAGCAAATAATGATTTCTGCCCTTTTTGTCCCTTAAAAACAGGTTTTTAATATCCATGACTTCAATGCCTATCATTTCAGGACACTCCTCATTACAAGTAAAAATAGGTCCGTGTTTCACCGATTCGAATTCGATTCCTAAATCCTTAAGATACTCATAGACTTTTTCATTGTTGGTTTTATCAGTCATGACAACCCCCTTCCATATACTGCAATACCATAGCGGATCACCTCTAATTGTAACATAATTCTGACACTTCTTGACTAATACGGGCTAATCCTATAGAATACATTTAATTAAGCCGCTACAAGACTTAACTGTGCTATAAATACCACTATTCTTAGGAGAAGCAATGGATATAATCGATCTTAAAATCATAGCATGCTTACAGGACGATGCACGAATTAGCGTGACTGACATCTCAAAAAAAATCAATCTTTCAAGGCCTAGCGTCAGCGAACGCCTTTATCGCCTCAATGAGGATAAGGTCATCACCGCCTACAAGGCACTCTTAGACCCTCAATTTTTAGGCTATCCAATTACATTCTACATGAATATCAGTGAGATTGTCGGTAGTGTGGATACGGTGGTACACTTATTGGAATCCACACCCTTTGTCACAGAAATCCATTGTATGACAGGTAACATAAACTACCTTGTCAAGGCTCACGCAAGCTCAGTGCAAGCGATGCACGATTTTCTTGCTAAACTGATTCGTTACTGCAAAGTAGAAAGTTCTATTGTTTTAAACAGTCCGTTGCCAGCACGTAGCCTACCCCCATCAAACACCTTCAAAACGTCGGAAAAGTGACTTACTTTCCGACGTTTTTCTGTATTGTTTTACTACTCAGTTTGGTAAAGTTAAAGTAACACAACTAAAGAGGAGAAACCTATGAATTTCGACATGCACAAAATGGCTCAGCAGCACGATGATGCAGATTCCCTAAAGAAGTTGAGAAACCGCTTTTACACCTTGGAACAATCCATTTATATGGATGGAAACTCCTTGGGGCTTTCAGGCATCGACTCAAAAGAATTCGTACTAAAAGCACTGGATGACTGGCAAAAACACGGCATCAAGATTTGGGGCATCGAAGGTGGCAAATATTATAATTACCCCCGATATCTTGGTAATAAAATGAGTGCTCTCATCGGTGCCGATCCCGAAGAAGTAATCGTACTGGGCAGCATCACAACCAATATCCATCAAGCGCTTGCAACACTCTATAAGCCTACTAAAAAGCGCTACAAGATTGTCGTAGACGCCCTAAACTTTCCTACCGATATCTACGCGGTCACAAGCATCCTCAAGCTTAAGGGCATAAAACCAGAAGACGCCTTAGTAACCGTTCCAAGTGAAGATGGGACCACCCTTGATACTGAAATGATTTTATCCTATCTCAAAGAAGATGTGGCACTTGTATTACTGCCTGCGGTCCTGTACCGCAGCGCTCAAATTTTGGACATCGAAGTCATCACCAACTATGCCCACCAGCAGGGAATCATCATCGGTTGGGATCTGGCACATGGTATTGGCGCTGTAGAATTCGATTTTAACGCCGTTAAACCCGATTTTGCAGTATGGTGCACCTATAAGTATTTAAATGCCGGCCCCGGCTCGGCAGCCGGACTCTATCTGAACCGCAGACATTTCACAAAAACCGCGGGATTAGCAGGATGGTTTGGCAACCGTTCAGAAACTCAATTCGCCCTAAAACAACAAATCGAACAGGCAAACGATGCCGGAGGCTTATTGCAAGGCACTCCACATATTCTCTCCATGGCAGCACTTGAAGGTTCCCTAGTTCCTTTTGAAATGGCAGGCGTTAAAGCCTTACGTGAAAAATCGATAAAAATGACCGAGTTTTTAATCGCCTGTATCGATCAACAACTGGCTTCGCTAGGATTTTCAGTGGGCAGCCCGAGGGACTTTCATAAACGCGGAGGTCACGTGGCTCTTGTACACGAAGAAGCCTATCGTATCAGCCTTGCCCTAAGAGACCTTAACGTCATTCCCGATTATAGAGAACCAAACGTGATTCGACTGGCTCCAATGGCCCTTTATAACACCTTCACAGAAATCGTAAGTGTCATCGATACGTTAAAGTTGATCATGACAGACAAGGTTTTCGAGCGCTACACCACTGAGCGTGAAACGGTTTTATAAAGTAAGTCAATCTCGTTTAGCACTACCTAAGAGCGTACTCAAGTAAATAAGTCATGCAACAAAAAAAGTCCGCCTTTATAAGCGGACTTTTAAGTTCTATTCTTAACCTTGGTAATTCGCCATCATTCTACCAATACCGCCACCGTTTTCGATATTCTCATACCCGTGGTGTTGCAGTATTCTTTGTGCATAGGCGCTTCTTGCACCAGATGCACAGTAGACGATAATGTGTCGATCCTTGCTGCCAAACAATTCTAAGTTTTCTTCAACCACATCAAGAGGAATATTGATAGCACCTGGATACGCTCCATAAGCGTACTCATCCGGGCCTCTTACATCAACAATCATAGGACCAGTCGCTTCTTCTACTGCAACTTCCTGTTCCTCTGATTCCTGTACAGCAACCTCTTCTTCGCCGATCACCTTTTGGTCTGGTGCTGGCAATTCAAGCACAAAGCTTGTTGGGTTCACTGATCTTACGTGATGGGACAAGCTCATAAATCCACCGCTGACATTCAGCACATTCGTAAATCCTGCACCAAGTAGTAATCTTAACGCCTGGTGTCCTTTTTTACCCGTCTGGTCGTATAGTAAGATCAGTTCATCCTTCGACAACTTGTCAAGAGAAGCACGCAGTACTTCAAAAGGAATACTGATCGCACCTTCAACATGAGACTTCTCAAAAGAGAACACGTCTCTTAAATCAATCCACTGTACTTTCTTTCCGTCCAAGTACGCATCAAGCTCGTTGATTGTCAAGGTAGGAGAATAGCCCGAGTTTCTGTTTTCTGCAACATAGGCAGCCATATTGATGGCGTCATTCGCATTGCCAAGTGGTGGCGAGTATGCAAAATCCATATCCGCTAAATCAGCAATTGTAAGTTTTGACGCTACAGCAGTCGCAAGCACATCCAGTCTTCTGTCCGCACCATCATATCCTGCAGTCTGACCGCCAATGATCGTTCCAGTCGCCTTATCGTAAACAACAAGCACAGTTACCATTTCAGCACCAGGGTAATAAGAAGTATGGTTTTCCTTGTGAACAACAATCGCATCTGCATCAAGCCCTTCAGCTCTTGCAGCCTTAAGTGAAAGACCCGTAATACCAGCAACCGATTCAAAGACCTTAACGATAGACGTACCGATCGAACCTTTGTAGTTGTGTGTTTTGCCAAGGGCATTTTCAGCAGCGATTCTACCTTGTCTATTGGCAGGACCGGCAAGTGGAATACGCACTTTCTTACCAAGCACACGGTGCTCGATTTCCACCATGTCACCAGCAGCGTAAATCGAATCATCACTTGTTTTAAGCGTCGAATCTACAAGTAAACCACCAGCTTCACCGATTGTCAGCCCAGCTTCCTTTGCAAGTACAAGCGTTGGACGAACACCGATCGAAAGCAGTACCATATCCGCACTAACCGATGTGCCGTCGTTTAACACGACATGCTTGTTACCAATTTCAGTAACCGACTTGCCTGTTTGGATATCTACGCCATATGCAAGCATTTCTTCTTGAATGACACCGGCGATTTCAGGCTCCATCAGCGCCATCACATGCGGGTTCATCTCAACTACAGAAACTTTTAAACCTCTTTTTACTAGGGCTTCAGTCATTTCAAGCCCTATAAATCCACCGCCTACGACAACCGCCGTGCTTGGCTTCTGATTTTCGATGAATGAATGGATATTGTCCATATCCTCAAGTGTCCAAAGCGTAAACACATGCTCTTGGTCGGCACCGGCAATTGGTGGTGCTATAGGCTTTCCGCCTTGCGCTAAAATAAGTTTTGTATAGTCAAGCTGCATTTCCTCGCCGCTTAGCGTGTTCATAGCAAACACGACTTTGTTTTCTCTGTCAATTTTAAGTGCGCTCGTATTCACATGCACATCCACCTGATACGCTTCGTTAAAACTTTCAGGACTTTGCAAAATCAATTTCGAACGGCTCTTGATATCGCCTCCGATATAGTAAGGAAGTCCACAGTTTGCAAATGATATGTCCGGACCAGCTTCAAGAATCGTTATATGCGCATCCGAAGACATTCTTCTAACTTTAGCCGCAGCTGTTGCTCCTGCTGCTACACCACCTATGATGATTACTTTTTCCATAATACACTCCTCTTTTACGTAATACCCCCTGCATAGGGGGTGTTGTTATGTTATTATCATAACCACAAAAACAACTTTTGTCAAGTTGCGTCCCCGTAGTTTTTTTAAAAATTTCATAATTAAATTCAAGCAATCAAAAACGACGTCCTCATATGGACGTCGTTTTATATTTTTTACACCTGTATATTACATGTAAAAATCATAATCCTACTTGCTCTTGATCATTCTTAACTACAGTAATACAATCTTTCCCTTTGCTTTTTGATTGATATAATGCCGAATCCGCTAAATTCACAAAGGATTCCAGTGTTGTATCAAAACTTGGCACTTTACAAACCGCACCCATGCTCACCGTGATGTTCATCACCTGATTCGTTGTATTGCTCGTAACCCTGATTTGTCGAATTTCATCAGCGATACTACTTGCAAAGGTTTCAATAAATTCTGGTCTTGTGTCATAAAACACCGCAATAAACTCATCTCCGCCATATCGTGCTACAAAGTCAGTTGACCTTTCCATTCTCGAACTCAATACATCTGCTACCTTACTTAACAAATGGTCTCCAGCCACATGGCCAAATTTATCATTAACCAGTTTAAAATCATCGATATCAAGCATGATCAGTGCTAAATCAGTTTGACCGCGAATCGAAAGTTTTAAATGATCGGCGAACATCATATCAAAATATCTACGGTTATATAACTTTGTCAAAGAATCCGTTGTTGACAATTCTTCTAACTTTGCATTTGCATCTTCCAATTTATCATTGACAATGCTTAGTTCCGAGTACTTTTCATGCAGCAGATTACCCTCTCTTAATTTGATTAATCCCAAAACAAAAAGAACAGTAAGCAATACATATCCAATATAAGCATATGACGTACGATACCACGCTTGTGCAATCACAATCCTTACGCTAACCGGATCCGAAATTAGATTTCTTGCCGTCTCAGCAACTACTATCAACTCATAACTTCCTGCGGGCAGATTCGAATATGCAATGTAATTTCTGCTACCCGCCTTTACCCAGTCCTTGTCAAAACCTTCTAGTTTATAAGAAAACCTTGTCTCCAATGGGGTATCATAGTCTAATGATGCCACCGTAAATTCTAAATAAGAATCATTAGCGCTAAAATGAAGCACTTCATCATTATAAAATTGATGACTGGTATCAATTGGTTCTTGGAACAAGTTCACCCCGGTTATATAAACTTTTGGCTTCACACTTTCGTCAAGAAAATAATCACTCGGTATCATGGTGATTCCGTGAACACCTCCAAAAATTAATGAACTTTTACTATTTTTAATCACACCCGTAGAAAATTCCCACCCTCCGATACCGTCATCAGGAGTTAAATGAAAGATTTCCCTGCTTTCAGGTTGGATAATAGCGATTCCATTTTCTGTCGAACACCAAATAGATCCATTGTCATCTTCAGCAACACCAGTGACTACATTACTGGGCATTCCATCTTTTTCAGTATAACTTACAAAACTTGCATCTTCCTCTACATAGTACGAGACGCCACCGCCAACCATCGAAATCCAAATTCTACCTTTCGAATCCTCGTATATCGACCGTATCGCATTACTGGCAAGACCTTTATAATTACCTTCTGCTTTTCTAAAAAGTTTAAACTGTTCTGTTCCAGCTTCTTTTAAATTCAAGCCATTGTTAGTAGCAATCCAAATTCTTTCTTTGCTATCCTTGTAAATATCATAAATCAAATTATCCGCAACAGGATTTAACGCATCGCTACTACTTATGCTTTTATAGGAGTTTTCCTTTATGTTATAGATATAAAGACCCTTATTGTAGGTACCAAGCCATAACTCGTTGTCATTTATCTTTTCTATCGCGTAAATAAGTCTACCTCGAGTAAATTCCGCGGCTAAGTCAAAACGATTTGCTTCTTTATTGTATTTTCCGAGTCCTGAATTTGTACCAATATACATGTCATTCCCAAGTTCAAAAAACTCATTAACTTGGTTGTCCGGCAACTGAAACTCGCCGTCAAAATCCGCACTGTACTTGATCAATTCGCTATTTTGGGGATTATACCTGTGTATTCCATTATTATAAACGGCAATCCATAAATTACCTTCATCATCTTCGTGTACTTTGTTGATCTTACCCTGACTCAGCGAATCACTATCTTCTGTATTGTTTGTCAGAATCACAAAATTGCGTTTTCGCGGATTGATCTTATTGATTCCACCGCCATTCGTGCCAATCCAAACAATTCCAGATTGATCTTCATACATAGAATAAACTACATTATGAGTTAATGATCCTTTTTTACCGTCACTCATATGATGTTGTTTGCTTCCGTCGGTTAGGTCTGTGAATAAACCTCCACCCCAAGAGCCAACCCAAAGCTTGCCGTCAGAAGATTTCATCAGTGAATAGATCCTGTTATCCTCATAGGACTTGATGTTCATACTGCTAAAATCACTTTTTACTTCAATAACCCCTCCATCCCATAATCCTAGTGATAATATGCCTTCATCAAACTCCTTGACAATCATCACATAAGGAGAAGGTAGTTCAAGAGGAATTTTTTCTAACATTTTATTTTCATAGTCAAAGAGTTGAAGTCCTTCATAAGTACCAACTAATAGTCTTCCTAAAGAATCAATAAGTAGTGACCTAACAACTTCGCCAGCTACATCAAAATGCTCAAACTGACTTGTTTCAGGGATTAATCTGTTAAGTCCGTTCATCGTACCAAACCACATATCCCCATTCAAATCCTTGGTAATTGCAATCACTACAGGGTTTGACAGATTGTTTTTTTCAACACTGTAATTAATAAATCTGTTTTCAGCAATAAGGTATCTCGAAATTCCTTGATAAGTCCCTAACCATAATTCATGCTTTTCTTCATCATAGTACATCGTTTGAATAAGGTTATGAACAAGTCCATCTTCCTCAAATGGATCGTTACGAAAGATTTTCATGTCCCGACCATCATAATAATTGAGACCGCCCTGTGTCGCAAACCACATAAATCCATACTTATCTTGAACGATCGATGATACAGAAAGATTTGATAAACCCTCCTCTCTCCCGATTACTTCAATATTAAGTTCTAAATCCTTTAAATGCTGATCAGCAAAGACAGTAGCGGTCTGACCGATAAGCATTCCGATGATGATTACTATACTGAGTAACTTATGCAAAATAGCCTCCAATACGCTTTGTGAACATTTCAAAATTATACATTTGAATTAAATCTTGTATTAAATTTATCATATCAATATCTATTATGCAATATCCCTAGTGATTGTGCTTGACATACTGGACCGCCCCTTGATAAACACTATTTACCCTAAAAACAAGTGGAGTACTCAAAATCGAGTACTCCTTCATTCTAATGCTATTTCACTTTTAAGCGCAAGCAAAGACCCACAGGCATCACATAAGTCTTTTGTGAATTTCTTCTTTAAAACATCAATTCGATCCACAGCACTTCTTATATTTCTTCCCACTACCACATGGACAGCCACTTGGGAATCATTTCAGTATTTTGATTTTGTCGTCATCATCCGTCTTCTTTCGTTCACAATAATTTTGAAATGACTCTCTTACATCCATTATCGAAAACCGCTCAACGAGCATGTTCACTTGGTGGTTGAAACAAGACACCTACTAAATCCACCCAGCCTCTAACTGTTTCACCAGTTAATTTGCTGTATACATCATCAGGGAGCTTAAAGCATCTTAAGTGAGAATTCTGCCAGCCAAATACTTTATGCATCGCTTAGCAAGTTATCAGAATCACTATTTTTCAAGGCCCGTGGTAGCACAATTGTAAACTTTGCACCCTGACCTAGTATGCTTTCACACTGAATAGTTCCTTCTAATATCTGTTTTATAATATTGTAGGTAATGTTAAGTCCAAGTCCAGTTCCACCAGCTCCCCTAGCAGTAGTAAAGAAGGGATCAAATATCTTACTGATTAGTTCACTTTGTATACCCTTTCCATAATCCTGAATAATAAATCTCACTTTATCTTCTGATTTTCTTATTGTTAGATCAATTTTGCCTCCATTATTCTCATAGGCATGTATGGAGGCATTAAAGAGAAGATTGACAAGCACTTGATAAATGGATCCAGGATAGGTAATCATCTCAACTTCCTCCTGTATTTCTAAGTTAACCTGCAATTTAGATTCTTTTAATTTGGGTTTTAAACTTATAAGAATACTTTCCAAATATTCAGAGAGCTGTATTTTTCTTAACTCCGATTGAGTTTGATCTTTGGATATATCTTTAAAAGTATTAATTAAATCGCAAGTTCTTGTCACGTTTGAATAAATCAGTTCTTCACTTTCCTTAATGCTTTGAAGGTAATTTTTAAGTTCTATTTCACTTACTTGCTCACTTTGTATCTTATGCTCCAGTTCGTCGATTAAACTTTTCTCGTAGGTAATCATGGTAAGAATAATTCCAAGGGGGGTATTAATTTCATGGGCAAGTCCAGCAACTAAACTTCCTAGTGAAGCTAGTTTTTCTGCCTCTACAAGTTGAGCTTTCGTGGCTTCAAGGTCATCTATGGTCGCAATCAGTTCGTGATTGATATTTGTTAATTCCAGTGTTCGTTCAGATACTCTAGTTTCTAGATTCTCATTCATAGCAAGAATCTCTTCGTTCTTATCTAGTATTTCATCCTCTCGTGACTTAATCTGATTAGCCATATTACTAAAGTTTTTACTGATTTCTTCAAACTCTTTAAAGCTATTATCACTATCGATTAACTCATAATTCCCCTTAGCAATTGCATCTGTCCTATCTAAAACAGATTGCAAACTTGCCTTGATCAAATGGATAATTCGACTTGCAATTACTGAAACAACTAAAATAGTTATAAAGATTATCATTGATAAAATGATCGTATAAGTTAAAATTCTATCCCTAATATGAGAAACTGGCTCATAGGAAACCACATGCCAATCCTCATAATCTGATAAAAGGGTTGTACCATAGACATCCATGTTTTCGAAACTAACTTTATCGTAGTTAAGAATTCTTTTGTTAACATACGGATCCGTAATTCTTTGTTCTACATTTCCATAGTCAGTATGAAGAATATAGGTTCCAGTGCTATCTGTAATCCCAATTATTAAGTCTTTGGTATTTGCAACTGCACTATAAAGTTCGATGAATCTTTTTAAGTGTATCGTGCCTACAAGTGTTTTATCACCTAAAGGCAAAGCATAGTCTATAGAGACTTCATTATTTACAGTTCCAAGATAGGTTTTCGACCAGTATTCCTGAACTCCACTTGAAATTTTTTTAAAGGCCTCTAATGAAGAATTATCAAAGCCTATAATATTATTGTCCTCTGGGTAAGAAAATTCTACAATGCCATCTCGATCAATAATCATATAGTGATCAAAATGGGATACATTATCATTAAAAATCGAAAAAGTCAAAGCATCTTGATTTAGATAATCAGCACTTATGAGTAAATCTCTTAATAGTTTAAGTGTGTTACTGGGCTCGTCAAAAAAAACCTCAACACTTGTTTTAAGATTTTCAACGATTTGTCTATTATTATTTTTAGCTTCCTCTAATAAAAAGGATTGTGTAAAATTCATTGCCACTAAACTGATAATTAATAATGGCAAGATCAAGGAAAGTAAAATAAAACTACTTAGTACTTTTCCTAAAATAAAAGTTTTTTTCATTTTATCACCATATCGTAAAATAAGTAGCTTGATTATTCGATGATAAGCTTACCTTCTTTAACAACTGCTATAAATACACTTCGAGATACATCACCATAGGCATCCAGTGTAAAATCAGAGAGTAAGCCTTTTACAGTTCCTATATGATCTAATCTGTCTTTAATCCCTTGATAGGTCAAGTTATCAGCAGTTCTTAAAGCTTCATACATAAGTATACCTGATTCGTAGGCATAAATTGCAGCAAACTCTGGTTCTTTGTTATATTTTTCAAAGTAATTTCTTCTAAAAATACGATAGTTTTCGTTTTCAAGATCACCTAATAGAGATACAAAATGTGCTCCTTCAATAGCTTGCCCCCCCCTATCTAGCGTGTTAGTCGCCATTCCCCAATTAGAAGAAAAGATTTGAACCCTTATCTTGTTTTTATACAGTAATTGACTCATAAACATCGTATCATTTGGATTTAGAATATAAAGTACAGAGTCATAGTCACCTTTTTTAACAATATCACATATTTCCTGACCAACCTCAGTAAGACTCCTAGTAACTGCATAGCTTTCATGCTTACCAGAAAAAACTGAACTGTACCCTTGATAAACACCCTCAGCAAATGTTTCGTTCTTAGCATCGTAAATAACTAAGGTATTGGAGTACTTTGCATTTGCGTCCATTCCAAGTCCTCGTCCTTGGTCAAAATTTGAGGTGATCGTTCTATAAAAATTATCATCAAGACCAGACATTTCAAAAGTCGACAGAGTAGGACTTATTAAGATTACTTGCTCATCTTTGGTTGCTTCTGTCATGGCTTGCACTTTAGAAGAAAGCTCATGACCAAATATAATTAGCAATCCTTGATCGACAAATTCTTGATTAATTTTCTTAATAAGGTCATGGTCGTTCTTATCATCACGAATCACAAGACTTAGCATTTTCCCACCAATACCACCATCTGCATTGATTTCATCTATTTTGAGCTGCAAACCATCTCTCATTGCAATACCAATATTGGAATCTGTACCAGTAAGTGTTGCGATAAATCCGATTTCTATCTTATCATTGACCTTACAAGACACTAGTAGGAGAATAAGCAATAGAATAAATACTAGAAACCCTATTTTTAGCTTCATATCAAAGCTCCTTTACTATCTATACCTAATTAGTTGTATTCTATCGAGTTATTGCCCTTCTTACTCACTCATTTCAAGAAATGTATCCATTCTTTACCTCCTTTAGTCCTCACTAAATACTCATACCTACCTATACCCAGTTATGTACATAATATACTGCTAGCCATTTATTTACTCACTTTTAGCCGTTGTCCCCCTCCCCCCATATGTGTTTTTACATTGAGTAAATAAGTCGGAGTAAATCTTTGAATTACTGGATCACCTTACATTAACCAATCAATTGTTTTCATGCAATCCTCCATTTTTAATCTCAAAAATTAAAATTGAACACACAAAAGGTAAGATTTCAAAGAAATCCTACCTCTTAACAATAAGCTTATTTACTAAGTTTCTCTACTTCAGACTTTATTCCTTTAGAGCTAGTGGCGATATGTTCAATATCTTCTATCATCCTAGTAATGCCTGCACTAACTTGTTCTGTTGTTGCTGAATATTCTTCTGCAACACTCGCTACGCTACTAAAGCTGTTGTGCGTTTGATTTTTCATTTCATTAAGTGAAAGTGCATCCTTATTTGCATCAATTAATTTGTAAGAAGTAGTTCTTAAGTATTCTAACGTTTTTTGAATATTTACAGTTGCAACATTAACCGTAGATATTGTTTGACTAGATTGTGATGTGATATTTTCTAAGGTGTCTTGTGCTTTATTAATTTGACTATCTATATTGGCAATTACAACATTTATACTCTTAGCACTATCCGAAGTTTCTTCAGCTAATTTTCTGATTTCATCCGCTACTACTGCAAAACCTCTGCCCGCTTCGCCAGTTCGTGCAGATTCTATCGATGCATTTAGTGCAAGTAAATTCGTTTGCCCTGCAATAGAATCTATTTTCCTAATTGCCTCAATAATATGTTTAAATTCCACTAGCATTGTATTGATAATACTAATAATATCCTTATTAAGAGTATCCGATGTTTTTATCGTTTCTTCAAGTTCTGTTAATGTTCTTGTACTTTCGGCATTAATGGATTCACTTTCAGAAGCGCCTTCAGACAAGAATACAAGGGGACTTGATATCCTTTCAATTAACTCTCCTAAAGAATCTAAGGTTTCCATCGCATCGCTGAGGTTTTCTGTTTGATCCACAGAACCTCGCGCTATTTCTTCTGTTGCCCTACCAATTTGCTCTGAAACAGATACTAAGGATTGAGTAGCATCGGCCAGTTCATTAAACTCACTCTCAGTATGTTTAATACTCTGTATAAGGTTTTCTGACTTTTTACTAGCTTGCTCTGTTAGTAACTCAGCTTGATCTATGGTTGAAGCCAACTCAACAAATATTCGGGCGTGTAAGATTATCTGTGTAAAGTTTGATTTGTTATAATCAACTAAGACCAGATGGAGGCTTACAAACAATGGCAAAAAGAAAAAAGAACCCCGCATCAAAACAACTTATGGAACACCTCTTTGAAAACTACGAAATCAAAACAGCTCTAGACGTTCAAGAAGCGCTAAAAGACATGTTTGCTGAAACCTTAGAAAACATGCTTGAAGCTGAGTTAGATGAACACCTAGGTTATGATAAAAACGAACATGGCGCTGCTGACACAACGAACAGACGTAACGGAAAAACACAAAAGAAGGTCCTTAGCCAGCTTGGTGATATTGAGCTTAACGTTCCGCGTGACCGCGAATCTAGCTTTGAGCCACAAATAGTTAAAAAGGGGCAAAAGGATGTCACTGGCATTGAAGAGAAAGTTCTCTCAATGTATGGCAGAGGCCAGTCACAGCGAGATATAGAAGCAACTATCAATGAAATTTATGGCTTTAATATGAGTCATGAAACTGTATCAAAAATTACGGATAAGATTATTCCTCAGGTTAATGAGTTTAGATCTAGGGCCCTTAAACCCTTCTACCCTTTTGTCTTTGTAGATGCCATGTATGTGCCTTGTAAAACAGAGCATGGTACTGGACAAAAAGCCCTTTATAACATTGTTGGTATCGATGTAGAAGGTAGAAAAGAAGTCCTTGGCTTTTGGCTATCAGAAGGTGAAAATAGTCGTGAATGGCTACAAATCCTCGAGGAAATCAAACGCCGTGGTGTCGAAGATATACTGTTCATCTCCCTTGATGGACTACCAGGTCTTCAAGATGCTATTCAAGTCGTATATCCAAATGTGAACTTACAGCGATGCATTGTTCACCTTATGCGTAATGCGACACGTTACATTCCTCGAAAGGACTGGGTTAAGTTTGCTAAGGATATTAAAGCTGTTTACAGAGCTGTTAGCCTTGATGAAGCTAAAGTCCTGTTCGACGAGTTTAAAAAAACATGGGCTAAACATGGTGCAGCAGTAGCTGTCTGGGAGAAAAACTGGACATCAATTGAGAACCTCTTTACCTATCCAGAAAACATAAGAAAACTGATTTATACAACTAATACCATAGAAAGCTATCATAATCAGCTCAGAAAGGTAACCAGTAGAAAAGGCGCATTTCCAAATGAAATGTCGCTCTTTAAGCTACTCTTTTTACGCATTAACGATATTCAAAACGTACAAACCGTGCCGCTCACCCATAAGCATCAGTCTCCAAGTGAGTAGCACCGTTTTGCAGCAATTGGCTACCTATGAGGGCAACCAGGCCAGCAACAAGGGCGTTTTTTTCCTGAGAGCAAGTCTTCTAAAAGTCTATTCAGATGTTTTTGGCGGGTTTCACTTTTTTTTACCGATATCACCCAACAAATCCATTCATTTCTCGCCAGTGGGGTTAAACCTTCCCATAACCTTATTAGCTCATCAGTACCACAAAGTGCTCTTATCATGTCATCGGGTAAATCATGGAGTACACCACTGGATAGTTTCGATTTCATTGTGTTGACCTCCTTAGGTTGTACAATTGCATTTTTAACTATCAGTCTCTACAAAATGTCAAATACTCATACCTTATACCAAATAATTCATCAACCGAGAACACTCGGTGCCTGCACCAGCATGCCTCAAGTCAGTGCCACTCATGTATACCAGGCACTCTAATTTAGTCTCCTAGTCAGCGGAACCGTTTTCTTATATATTACCTATTGAATTTTAACTGACTTAAGGTAGCTGATTCAGAAAATTGACTATTTGCCTTTTTTATTATAAAATCACATTGTGAAAAGCAGTTTCATTTAGTGATTCCAACTGCTTTATTTTAGTTTTAATACAAGCCTAAAATAATACTTCTAATCAAAACAATTAAAACTGTTATTAAACCTGAAATACCAATTGCTAATCCACTAAAAGCACCTTGAGTCTTTCCTAATTCCATCGCTTTAGATGTACCTATTGCATGGGAAGCAGTTCCCATTGCAATACCAACTGATACATGATCCTTTATACCAAACAATTTGAACACCGTTGGACCAATGACCGCACCCGTAATTCCTGTGGTCACTATCATTCCTATGGTAAGCGCTGCATTGCCTCCAAGCTGACTTGATAACTCCATTCCTATCGGTGTGGTAACTGATTTTGGTATAAATGATAAGGTAATCAATTCACTCAAACCAAACCATTTAGATAATATCAACACACTTGAAATTGAGGATATACATCCTGCAAATATACCACCTATTATTGGTAAAAAGTTTTGTTTTAGTAAGTTGAGGTTAGAATATAAAGGTATCGAAAGAGCTATTGTAGCAGGACCTAAAAAGAATGAAATCATACTCGCGCCTTTATTGTATACAGCAAAATCAATACTCAAGGTTTTTAATACTACAATGATAAATACGATACTTATTAGCAACGGATTTAACAATGGTATTCTGATTTTCTTGTAAATAAATAATCCTATTTCATATGCAATGAGTGATACAACAATTCCAAAGTATGCTGAGTTAATTACCATTGCGAGCCACCACCCTTTGAAGAAATTGAACAGCAAGACCAGTTGTAGCCATTACAATGATTGTGCTCAGAATGATGATACTAATAATTGATAGCAAATCTTTCCCTATTATATTTGTCACATTAATTAGTCCTACTCCTGCAGGTATAAAGAAAACTGCAAGATGACTAAGCAGAAATTCTGCAACATCTTCAACTTGTTGCTTTTTAACTATTTTTGAAGTCAGTAGCATCAGCATAATAATCATTCCAAGAATATTTCCTGGAATTGGGAAGGGTAAACTACTACTTATTAGCTCACCCAATATACATATCCCAAGTATGATACAAAGTTGTCTCAATATTTTCATTTTCACTCCTATTGTACTTTACTAAGGAAATTGCATAATTATAATCCAAAAGAAAATCACACTATATCTAGTAGAGTAGTATCTTTAGCATATCAATATCTATCATGCAATATCCCTTGTGATCTATTATGAAATTTCCTCAACTTATTATCATGTCATTATATTTTGAGGCTTGCCCTCTAAAAATGCAATGACATTTTGAATTGCTATCTCAGCTCTTTTTACCATCGATTCTTGAGTTGCGTAGGCAACATGTGGGGTAAAGAGTGTATTTTTAGCATGTAGTAGAGGATATTCATGTGGAATAGGTGGCTCCATATCGTATACATCTATACCTGCACCTGCAATCTTTCCATTATTTAAGGCTTCAGCAAGTGCATTATTGTCAACTATTGGACCACGTGCACAGTTTATTAATATTGCAGAAGGCTTCATTTTATCTAATTTATCTCTATTTATAAAGTTTTTTGTTGCATCAATTAATGGTAAATGCAAGGTGATGATATCACTCAAACTCATCACTTCATCAATGGTCATATAATTAACACCCATTTGCAAAGCTGCTTCATTGATATAAGGATCATATGCTATGAGTGTAGAACCTAAACTTTTAAATATTGATGCTGTTTTTAACCCAATTTGACCAGTGCCAATAATACCAACTGTTTTTCCCTTTATCTCATTACCAATAAGACCTTTGATTGTACCACCATTTCGGGTCACTTCATCTGCTGCACTAATATTTCTGTACAAATTGAGTGTTAGACCTAAAACTAACTCCGAAACAGAATCGTTGCTATAACCAGCTGAATTGGAAACAAGAATAGATTGTTCTTTTAGATGTTCATGCCCTACATGATCAATCCCTGTAAAAGCAACTGATATCATTTTTAACTTTTTTGCATTTAAAATTACCTTATCAGATAGTGGTGTGCTACCAATGATTAAAATGTCTGCATCACTACATCTGCTTACCATCTCTGCTTCATCACTGGCTATCTGATTATAATGAATAATTTCATGACCTTGAATCTTTAATGATTGAAATAAATCATCAAGAATAGATTGTTCAACACCTAGCGGTTCAAGTAGTTTGATTTTCATAAGCATCTCCTTTTTATAATTATCTGTTTCCTTAATCATACCACTGGATGATTAATTCGAAAAATATATATATCGCATTATAAGCATGCACAAAATGAATAGGAGGCAACATAATGGATTTAAGACAGTTACAGTATTTTATTAGCGTTTGTGAAGAAAAGAGTTTTACCAAAGCCTCTTTAAAACTTCATGTTAGTCAGCCTTCGATTAGTAAGTCAGTAAAGACCCTCGAAACCGAACTGGGAATTAAACTTATTAATCGAGACTCAAAGCAAATTCAGATTACTGATGTTGGTAAACTGTTTTTAAAAAACTCCAAAGATTTACTTAAGGGATTTGATGCACTTACACAAGAATTGAGTCAGATCACTGAACTAAAAAGAGGTAAAATACATATTGGTATTCCTCCAATTGTTGGTGCAAGTTTTTTCCCGAATCTGATAGGTGCATTTAAAACCAAATATCCTGACATTGAACTTCAACTCATGGAAGTTGGTACAAAGGATATAGAAGAAGCTATCATATCTTCAAACATTGATGTAGGTATTATTTGTAATATTTCTAATAAACTCAATCAACTTGAACAACACTTACTGCTTCAAGATCCGATTCGTGTTGTTGTTAGTAATCGCCACATATTAGCAAATAAAAACAGCATCTCATTTTGTGATTTATGTAATGAAAAATTTGTTATGTATAGTAAAACCTTCTCTTTATATGATCGAATTCTTTACCAATGTCATCGCTATGGATTTAGCCCAACCATTGTGTGCGAAAGTTCACAGCGTGATTTAATTACAGAGATTGTCCATGCTGAATATGGTATCGCATTACTTCCTGAAAGAACCTGTCAAAATCTTGATAAGAGTCGTTTTAAAGTCATTCCTCTTGATACTGACGAGCTCTACCTTGAAATGTCATTAGTATGGAAGAAGAATAAAACACTCTCCTATGCGACAAGAGAATGGATAGATTATACATTGTCCTATTTTCTTGACTAAACAATGGCAAAGAGTCACAAGTGAACACTTGTGACTCTTTTTTAGTGAATAGTTATAGTTTTATTTTCCTAATCCATTTACTCCACTAGCAATCATTTGTTCTACAATCAGTGAACGATCCAATAATTGAACATCAATTTCCTGTTTAATTAACTCAACTGCTGATAATCCACAAGCTTGACCCATAATCATGCACTGACTCATCCCTCTTACTGATGCAAATGAAGTCTCATCTGCACTTAGGAGTCTACCAGAGAACATAAGATTTTTAACCTTTCGAGGAAACATGGTAGATAATGGAATGGTGTAATAGTCACCTTTTCCAATAATTCTTTCATGAGAAAATTCAGCGCCCTCTCTAAAAACATCATCAACTGGATTATCACATGCAACGATGCCATCATCAAACTTTTCACCTATTGATAGTGATTCAGATTTAAGCGTCGTCATACCTTCTAAATGATTGGTTTCACGAATTCCTACTGAATGACCCATATCTGTCATTACAGCATTCTCAAAACCTGGAATACTTTTCTTCACAAACTCTGCAAGCGAATAACATCTTTCTCTAGCAATTATAACTGCTTGGTTGATACTCTGAACATCCGTACCGTCAACATTGCCAATGATAACACTATTAAAAAAAGCTGAATCTTTTTCAAACCCCTTCATAATGTATAGCTTTTTTAGGTCTTGATGTAATTTACCTGATTGAATAGCTTCTGATGTATAATCTGTAAAATAAGGGTCTTGTGTCGCTTTATCAACTCTGTTCCAATCAACATTGCGCATTGTAAAGACCATGCTAGCCCCCATCATCGTACCTTTTGAATCACCTTTATGACTCGAAACACCAGACTTAATTGCAATATTTCCATCACCAGAACAATCGATAAATACCCGACTTCTAATTATGAGTTCTTTACTATTTTGATGACACTTCACGCTTTTAACTGTTAATCCATCCATCTCAACATCGCTGGCAAAGGTGTTGTGCAGCACATCTACACGTGCCTCATACAACATGTCGTAGATTACTTTGAAAAGTGACCATTTATCATACATGATTTCTGGTCCAAAATCATCTAAAATACATGGACGTACCTCGACGGCTGGACTGTTTAATGCACTTAGTCGTTGTACTAAGTCGTCGATGAGCCCACCGACAGAAAAACCTGCTGGATATGCAGCACCAATTGGCATGTTTGGACAAGTAGAAATCACTCCACCCACTTGATTAGTTGACTCTATCAAACACACTTTACGTCCATTTCTACCAGCACTTATAGCGGCACCTAAACCTGAAAACCCACCACCTATTACTACAATATCATAATCATACGACTGCATATCAACCTCTCTTATTTTATGCTTTATTTAACAACTTCTTCTAAATAGGTTTTTGTTCCAACACCAAGTTTGTTCTTAAAACCAGATCGCTCAAGCGCTCTTTCAATTGCTGAAATTGCTGAAATAATTATGTGCTTATCAATATTACCCATATGGCCAATTCTGAACAATTTCCCTGCAAATGCACCTAAACCACCGGCTACAATGATTCCTTCATCTACCAAAATTTCTCTGAAGTCTGCATCTATAATACCTTCTGGATATATAGCATTTGTTAAGGTGCTTGCGCGATTGCTTTCGTCCGCTAGAATCCCAAAACCAAGTGATATAAGTGCCTTTTGAATTGCTTTAGCATCTTTTTCATGTCTGTTAAAACGTTCTTCAAGACCTTCATTTTTAATCAATCGTACCGCTTCTGACATAGCCCATACCAGATTCACTGGAGGTGTTCCCCAATATTTTGAAGGATCGTTCATAATCGGCATCCATTTTTCAAAGTCAATGTACGATTCAGGAATTTTACCTAGTGAGGTTCTCCTTAAAATTGCTTTTTGTCCAGCCCATAAAATTGCTAATCCAGGAGGTACTCCAAATGCCTTCTGAGAACATGTGACTAATACGTCAATACCCATTTCATCAATATATTCTCTCTCCGCCGCAGTGCTACATACACCATCGACAATCAAAAGTGTGTCTTTGAATTTTTTTGAAATTTCTGAAATCGCTTTCAAATCTGATTTTGTGCCAGTTGAAGTATCTACATGTGTAACGGTCATTACATCATAATGCTTACTCGCAAGCGCTTTTTCAATAATATCTAAGTCAACTGTTTTTCCCCACTCACTTGAAATCGTATCTACATTAAGCTGACGTCTTTCACACATATCAATAAATCGATCTCCGAAATAACCATGACTTATTATTAAGACATTATCATTGACCTTTGTAGTATTAGCAATCGCCATTTCCATCGCGAGTGTACCAGATCCTGAAATTACAAAACATTCTCCGTCTGTACGCCATAGCTTTTTTAAATCAATAATAAGTTGCTTATATTCTTTAACAAAATTTGCATCCAAAAAAGCTACCGTTTCTCTACCCATTTGATCCAATATACTTTTATTAACAGGAGTTGGACCTGGTATCATTACATTTACTTTATTTTTCATGCTCTTTTAATCTCCTTCTTTGTTAATATCTCAATTTCTAAGTTGTTCTCACTTTTTTTCAACTCTTTAGTAAAACTGACGACCATTATCGCTACAATCACTAATAGTGGTATCGAACCAACTACAGAGGACATCTGTAATGTTTTAAGTCCACCCAAAAATAAGAGTGCAATTGGTAAAATTGTAATTGCAAATGCCCAGAACACTCTTAAACCTCGCGAAGGCTCCATAAATCCATTTTTAGTACTTGTTGTTATTGACGCCAACATATAAGCCACCGAATCAAATGATGTAGCCAGCGATATAAAGGCTAGTACCACATACATTGCTATTACAACTTTTGCGTATGGCAATTCACTTAATACTTCCATAATTGCATAAGGAGCACCATGTTCGTTTAGTGCTGAAACTACATCAACAACTCCATCGAGTTGTAAACTCATCGCAAAATTCCCTAATATTGCAAAGAAAATCCAACACCCGGCCGAACCGATAAGTACTGTACCCAGTATGACTTCCTTTATAGATCTACCTTCAGATATTCTTGCAATAAATAGACCTACAATAGGTACATAAACAACCCACCAAGCCCAATAGAACGTTGTCCACTCCTGTGGAAATCCAGATTTAGCGATTGGATCAGTGTAAAAACTCATTCTAATAAAATTTTGAAACATCAATCCTATACTGTTACAAAATGTACTCAAAATAAAAGTTGTATGGCCATTAAAAAGGATAAAAGTAAGAACAATTGCTGCAAGAACAATGTTCAAATTGCTAAATTTTTTAATTCCTTTTTCTAAGCCCAAAAACACACTAATGCCAAATAAACTTCCCCAAATTAGGATGATGATGACATTCATAACAAATGAAGGCTCAATGTTAAATACCCTATGAAGTCCTTCACTCACAAGTGGTGTTCCCAGTCCCAAGCTTGTTGCAACACCGGCCATTAATCCGAGTACTACAAAGATATCTATTGCCTTTTTAGCAAATTTGCTCTTTTTTGATGTTCCAATGACATTTAAACAAGTTTCACTCATTCTAAAAATCTTTGTTCGCTTGCAGTAGAAAAAGTAACCTACTATAACACCTGCTAAGCAATAGGTTGACCAAGCACTTATTCCCCAGTGGAACAATCCATAAGTGGCCGCCCACTCTGCTGCAGATTCACTATAGGGTTCAATACCAAAAGGAGGGGTCGAATAGTAGTATGCCCATTCAATCATTCCCCAATATAAGATACTTGAACCTACACTAGCACAGAATAACATTGAAGCCCAACTCGCAGTACTAAACTTTTTTGATTTATCACCAAATCTAATCGCACCATATTTACTAAATGCGAGCCAAATAAGAAATAGCATGGTCATGAACACAGAAATTAAATAAACCCAATCTAAGTTATATGTAATAAATCTTAGCGATTTATCCACAGCACCAGATGCATTTTCAGGAAAAACTACAATCAGTGCACAGACCAATACTAGTATCGAGATGGTAGGGAAAAAAATTGCTGCATCAATTGTTTGTCTCTTATTATTCATACTAGTCTCCTATTAATAAACATTACATCAAATCCTAGGTTGATATGAAAACAAACTCAGATTACTCATATCTCACTTTTTGTCTTTCTAATTCACAGTGTATTGATTTTATATCAACATGGCTTGGATCGACATTATCACGTATCGATAGTGCTGCTACTACACCTGCACCTTGTCCTGTCACAACACAACAACTCATATTCCTGAAGGATGCATGTGCCATTATATCGCCCGATATAGCTCTACCTGCCACTAGTAAGTTTTTCACCTTATAAGGCAGTAAAGCCCGTAAGGGAATTTGATAATATCTACCAGTCGTCGGAATCCACAGTATACCATTTCCATCAATAAATTCAGGGAATATGCCTATTGAATCCTCAAACCTTGCTTGATTCATTACATCATCACCGGTCATAGAATAGTGACCTTCAATTTGTCTTGATTCTCTAGTGCCAAGTGTCATACCAAAATTACGTAGTTTAGCATGTTCAAATCCTGGCACATACTTATTCATTACTCTAATTGCATTTAGAACAGCTTTCCTTCCAGTTATTTCAGCTCGTGTTAATTCTTCTACATCTGTGCAATCAACACCTCGAATGAAAACTACATTGAGCTGTGTCACATCACCTTCATCAGTTACAGAACTATAGGATCCCCCATAGTCAATCATATCATCTGCAACTAAATAACCGTCAGCAATTGCTTGGGTAAAGGGTTTTACTAGGTAAGGACTGAATAAATGATCCTCTTTACCATTTGTAGACATTTCCCATTCGCCCTTCCAATCAGCATAGGTAGGTTTTAAGTCATTTTCAATATAGTTCTGGAATTTTTGCTTATTAACACCTTTAACATTAAATAGCGGTGTCACAGAATGTAATTGATCACGTTTTCTAAAAGGAGCACCTGCTTTAGCTGCAACATCTCCGTCTCCTGTGCAATCAATAATACGAGATGCCATAATGGCGAAACGACCTGACTTCCCCTCAGCGATAACCCCTTTGATAACACCATTTTCAAGTATAGCCTCTACTACCATTGTGTGTAGTAGTGGTAAAACGCCAGCTTCTTCAATAAGTTCATCAGCAACAATTTTAAAGTACTCTGCATCAAGAGCCTGACTAATTGATTGAACTTCTTTTAACTCTCCACCAATTTTTTTTGCTCTTTCTTCAAATTCAAAAGCAATGCCACCTGCTTCTATTGTATTAGTATGTCTATACCACGCAAAACCTTCAACACCAACTTGACTGATGACGCCCCCAAAACAACCATATCGCTCAACTATCATCGTTTTAGCACCAGTTCTTGATGATGCAATAGCAGCAGCTAGACCACTTGGTCCGCTTCCAACTACAAGTACATCTACATTTTTGTAAATAGGTAACTCTTTGTTTTTCTCATTATGTTTTTTCTCAGTATAAAAATTCATATTACCTCCAATTTCACTTAGTGAAATAACGTTTCATTTATATTATAACGTTTTTATATATCTAATTCAATATTTTTTTCAAGCTTCAAAAATAAAAAAAAGAAAGCAAAATCATATGACTTTGCTTTCCTATACTTTTTCAATATATCCCAGTATACTAGAAATTTCAATACAAACACTTGTTAATTCAGTTTTAAACACTTTTAGCTTATCAGAAGTCATTCGAGTTGTTGGTCCCGATATACTTATAGCTGCAACAACCTTTCCTGAATAATCACGAATTGCCGCTGCAATACATTTTGCCCCTACTTCACATTCTTCATTATCATATGAAATTTGCTCAAATTTTACCTTTTCAAGTTCTAAACGAATTAACTCCGTTTCTACAATCGTATTTTGCGTAAGTTTTTCAAATGGTCTGCTCTTTTCAAGTGCTTCAAATCGTTCATCAGAAGTCATATCGGCTAAAAATAATTTACCTACACCAGTACAATAAAGAGGGGCACGCTTACCTATTCGTTGCAAACTTCCTACCATTCTCTTTGGTCCATCATACTTATTAATATATACAGCCATGTTATCTTCCATGATGACCAAACTAGTTGTTTCACCAGTCATCTCAGCAAGTTGCTTCAAGTAAGGTTGAACAATATGGCTCAGATTTGTATTATCATTGATTTGATCTGCAAAGTATTTGAGTTTTAGGGTTAAGAAATACTTAGAATTTTCCTCATCCTTCTTAACATAGCCCCTATCTACTAAAGTAATCAAGAATCTGTAAACAGTAGCTGTTGCCATATCAAGTATTTCAGCAAGTTCATTAATTCTAATGGATTCGCCATAAGTCGCCATAACTTCAATAATATCTATTAATTTTCCAACAGATTGATTTTTCTTAACTCCGTTTGATCCCATATTTACTCCTATGTAAAATTATCACTTAATGTTATCATAGCGTTCATACTCTGTCAATTGAACAAACAGCATTAAGGGAACAAGCCACTAGTTGAACAGATTAAATCCTGAACAAAAAGTGGCTTGTGGGAGAAGCTTTTTATTTTATTCTTCTACTGCAGTTACATAAATTTTTTCCTTTGCACTTTTTACAAATGGTACACCGTCAGGAAAATCTAAATTCAGTTGTTTAAAGAAACTCAAAATTAGTATCACTAGTGCAATACAAATTGGAAACCCAGTAATAATGGAAATAGTTTGTAGTGGATATAATGCTGATGGGTTTAGAAGGTATAAGCCTAATGACACAATACCTGCTAAAACTAACCAAAATGACATATTCCACTTTTGTGGATCTTGAAGATTTGACAATCTTTTTTCCGAAGCAGCAGCAAGTGAGTATCCAACCGCTGTATGCCCAGTAATATAAGAAAGTAAGCAAATCATAGTAAACAAAACAATCATCAAAGATCCACCTGGTGCATGTGAGAACATCTCAATAACAACACCACCACGTCCTTTTTCTGCTAAAACAGTGACTAAATCACTTGTACCATTAAGTTGAAGGTTTAAACCAAAGTTTGGTAAAACCATATAGAAAATCATACATCCTAAAGAACCAGCAGTTAAACCACCAAGAGTAATCTGACGGATAGTTCGACCCTTTGAAATTTTTGCGATGAATAATCCAAATGGTAAAGCATATACAGCCCACCATGCAAAGTAGAACACTGTCCACCCCTGTGGAAAACCACCTTTACCAATTGCATCTGTAGATAGACTCATCTTAATAAAGTTTTGGAACATTAATCCCATTGCATCTGATGATTGGTTTAAAATAAACCAAGTAGGACCAAGAAGTAAAATAGAAAATATAAGAATCCCAAAACCAACTAAGTTAATATTACTTAGTATTGACAACCCCTTCTTCATCCCTAATACCAAAGCAATGATTGGTATGAATGTCCATAATGCAATTACAATGATATCAATTACAATATTTGAAGCATCTAATCCAAGCATGTAAGCAAAACCACTTGAAATTGCTGGTGTCCCTAAGGCAACCGATGTTAAAACGCCACCTAATAGTCCGAATATGTAGAAGAAGTTTAGTGAGTGACCTGCAATTCCATCAGCGTGTTTGCCAATAAGTGGTCTAGCATATTCACTCATTTTCATATTTCGTTTTTTCTTAGCATAGAAGAAGTAACCAATTGGTATAGCCGCTGCCATGTAAAACGCCCACGCAGAAGGACCCCAGTGAAACATACCATAAGCAGAAGCCCATCTTGCAGCGTCTAAAGAGTTAGCTTCTACACCAAATGGTGGTGCCCCCATAATCCAAATCCATTCAATAGCCCCTAGGTAAAGTAAACTACCACCAGTACCTGATGTCAAAATCATCCCTAACCAAGTTATTGTAGAAAACTGAGGTTTTTCACCTTCATCACCAAGCACGATATGCCCCATTGGTGAAAATGCATAGTAAAAACAGAGTCCCAATAATCCAAGTGTAAAAACAAGGAAAAACCAACCTAACTCATTTGTTGTAAATGCATGAACTTTTCCAAGAAAAGCATTACTCTCTTCTGGATAAACAAAAAATAAGGCACCAGCAATCAATGTGACTATCGTTGCAGGCCAAAACACGGTTTTGTCAACATTCATCTTTTTCGGTACATTGTCAACTGAAGATTCAACACTCATCTTTAAATCACGTACTTCACTCATTATACCCCTCCATTAGTCTTTCTTAAAAATCATTTATTCGTGTACTTGAAATGGAGAATGGCGTATTCTTTATTCAAGTTCACTAAGTGAAACGTTATTTCATTATTAATTATAACTTTCTTTTTTTTAGATTTCAAGTAAAACGTTTTCTTTATTTTAAAATTATGAACTTTCATTCTTGGATTTAAAAGTAAAATGGAGTAGAGTCAATTTATTAATTCAATTACCAACCGATTTTCTTTCTTTACTGCAATTTAAAGTAGCACTGGATAAACGGTACTGCTCATCCACAATCCGCGGCAATAACTATTGATAAATACATAACTGTGGCAATGTAATTCTATCCTTCAGTGCCACTCATGCATACTAGGCACTCTTATGCAGTCTCCTAGTGTGCGGCACCGTTTTCTCTAGTTTTTTTAATCATATGGCCCTCCTGAAACTGTAATACGTAGATTCGGTAAACTGCCTTTTTATTTTAATCACTCTTAATTATATTTTTATAATTTTTAAAATTAAATTTGAATCACTGTTAAACTTTGGTCCTTTAATTTTACTTTTTATCAATTTTAAGTTTCAATTTATAAGGTTAATTCATACTATTCGATACCCAGAGTAGGGGATTTTTTGCAAGTTTGATTCCGAACAATCACCAGTATCCATCAAGGTAAATAGGTTGTATCATAAAAACGGCTTAATCTATTTAAAGATCAAACCGTTGATTTAAAATAAAAAACCACACCCAACCTGGTTCCATATGGGACACATAATCAAAGAACCCCTTCTTATCATCGGTTCCGGATTTTCATTCCACAATTTAAGGGCATTTGGTTTGGGTGGGATTCATTGATTTCTTATATCTCTTCCTGAATCCAATCAATTTCAAAGGATATGTCATAAATAAAATCCCCATAACCCCATCCTATACCAGAAGAACTCGATATAAGATTGTCTATTCTATCTTTGAATTTCAAATACAAATCCTCTGTCCCCTTCGAATTAAGCAGGTCTATAAATTGTTCATATACACTGCACAATCTATTATAAAAGGGACCATCAATATCACCAAACTCGATTGTAAACGCATTACCACATTCTACAAAATGGAGCATTAAATCAAGAAGCATTTCATTATTCCCCACTTTTTTAAACTCAGCAATCATATTTTTTGCAGTTACAAATGATGGAACTTTCCTCATGTTTTCAGGAAAAAATTCAGCATACATTTTCTCTTTATACACCTCAAGCAGCTCTTCTTGATATTTTTCTCCAACAACTTTTGCATTGATAATTTCTTTCACTTTGTCATTGGATTTGTATAGGTTTGAAATAAGCTCAATTAGTTCAGATTGCTCCATTTTTTTCAGCTCTTTTTTTAGTTCTGTGATCGTTATTGGTTTAATCATTAAATACCTCACTATCTATCATGTTTTTATTTTCATATTCAATATAAAGTGAATAAGATGCTCGATGAGTCACACCTTTAGTTTTCTATGCAGAGCGAGCCAGGTACAGAGTGACTCGTGTTATTCAAAACACTTAAGAGAGTTCTTATTTTACTAATATACAAATTAAAACGGAATATCATCACCATCATCAGAATCGTCAGTTTCTATATCAAACATGTAATAATTTTCATCAATAAACATTTGTAATTGTCGCATATCTTTTCTTGATAATCCTAAATTATATATTGTTCTCCTATGCTGCAAGTCTAGTCTTTCATTTGCAGGAATTTTATTGCAGATTTTACAAGTATGATTTCGATGCCCCTTACCTGAAAAACTCTCATTTAATTTTATCTCAGCATATTTTACAAAAATGACCCCTATGTTTTTTACTCATATCATACTCCATATTATCAGCTCATTTACTTTACTAAGATTCAACTCGTCGAATATTTTCTTCGATTTTATCAAAATTGACCAAGTTAGTATTTAACTTTGGGGAAATAACATAAAAAAACCGTCATTTTGATTAGACGGTTAATTGGAAAAATATGTGCCCGAGAGCGAACCAGGTTCGGTGTGGGATTGATATTTACTACCTACTCCGCATCATGGAACTAACTCGATCATGCAAACTCCCGCGTATCCACAACCAGCCCTTCAAACGCCTTCGACTGCACCATCTCACCTATTGCCACAACCTTTAGGGATTCAACACCCTTGTCATGCATTGCATATACTAGGATCTGATTCTGTTCTAAATCCACAATCCAGTATTCTTTTACACCACTTAGCATGTAAAGACTAAGCTTTTTAACCATATCCTTACTCCTAGTTGAAGGAGAAAGAACCTCTACCACTAGAGCAGGTACACCATGATATTTTCCGGCCTCATCAATCGCTTCTTCGTCACAGATCACAAGAATGTCGGGTTGCACCACATTAGGATCGTCTTCAAATCTAAGAGAATCGTTCATCAGGCGCACATCAAAGGGTGCAGTAAGTGCACTACATTTCTTACCTTTAAAGTAATTGTAAAATTGCCCCAAGAGCTCTCCTATCACCACTTGATGTCTATGGGTTGGAGATGCCATTAAGAATAGCTCCCCATCAATCAACTCATATCGCGTTTCAGAATTATTAGATATTTCTAGATACTCACTAAAGGTCACCCGCCTATGCAAGTAGTACTCAGCAGTACTCTCACTCACCATAGTGACCATGGGATCTTGATAAGGCACTAACTTCGCTACGCCTCGCTCATTTTTTGTGATAATAACATCTTTACCGTCAATCACGTCTTTTAGGTACTTACCGAATGCATTTTGAATAATGGATGTACTCACGCGCATAAAACCACCTCTTTTAGATAATTATACACACGTTTTACCTAATATTCAATGCGTTTTAGCTAATAAACCACATCCCAGAGCGAACCTTGTTCGGGTTGGGATTTTAGCCGTTGTGCCGCTTAACTAATCTACGAGCGGTGTATTGGACTAGTTGCTTATAAAAATATATACACCTCTGCCTCATCTATTGGATTACTATTTAGTCAGAGAAGTAACGAAGTCATTTCTCTTAAACGCTCGTGTGATGCCTCTCGGTCAGTGGCATAAATAGTTCTCTATCGATTCAATATGTGATACTTAGTCATTAAATCATTATCTGCACAAAGTAGTTCTAATATTCTACGCGCTGGTCCATTAGGAGAGTTCGTTCCTTTCTCCCATGCTTCTACTGTTTTTTTAGAAACACCTAAAAGTGCTGCAAAAGCAACTTGTGTTACATTTAGTTTAGTCCTAATATTTTTTATTTCATAATTATTGTAGTCATGTAGTGGTGTAATTGAAAGTATATTTGATCTTGCCTCTAGTTTACCTTCACTAATTTGAACCGCTTCATCTAAGCCTTTAAGAATACTTTTTGTACTCATAAAACACCTCCTAATTCTCATTGTGTTTAATTTTTTCAATCATCTTTTTAATCAACAATTTATCCTTATCTGATATATTTTCCTTATTACCTTTTGCATAAGTAGTTATCAAGTATACTCTTTCAGCAATTACAATATCCACGTATAATACTCTAGCACCACCACTTTTACCTTCAGTAGTTGAAAACCTCATTTTTCTAAGTCCACCTGTTCCAGAAATAACTTTTCCGATTTGTGGATTAGCTAATATTTCCTCTTGAAGTTGACGTAATTCATGATCACTTAAACATAATCGTGTCCACTCTTTATCAAATTCAGGAGTCATAATGATTCTCTAGTCATATAATCCTCTCTAAATACATTATACCCTATCTAATAGGGTAGTGCGAATTCAACTTATATCAAGTGCAACACATAATATGTAAATATATACAAAAGACTCTGTAAATTGCAGACGCATTGTTGTCCCCAGAGGAGTTCTAGTTTGCTGTGGGGGTTCTCAATACCTCACTTTCTATTCTAATGCTGATTCTGTGATTGCGCCAACCAGCTCATTAGCTAATTCCTCATCCTCAATTCGAATCAATGAGTTTTCATTATAGCTTCCGCCTAGAATATCGATACCACCATACCAAACAGTTTTATTATCAACAATCATGAATTTATACCGGTTTTTGGGCAACTGAATAACCTGAATGCCTCCTTTTTCAATTACACCTACAAATTCTGAAATATAAGTTCTGTGTTTCTCTGCATATTCATCTAAAGCCTTAATGCATAAAACAATTCGAATACTGTTTCTATACTTTTCAATCAATAGTTCTTTGATAGCATTAATCTTTCTCTTACTAAGAAATGGACTTGAAATAAGCATGTTTTTTTCTGCACTGCTAATGTCATTAATCACATGTTCAAAGTAGTTAGTGTCGTCATAAATGCCATTTTCCATATTGTGATCTGTATTATTTGATCTTATACTATAGCCAACTGAACGATAAGCAGTCAACCGTTTATGGTACATACGTTCTAAAACAGGTATATGGACATCCACATAATCATAGATCAAAACTTCTTCTTTCCCTTCGAAATTTCGATGTAGTCTTCCAGCATACTGGGCAATTGTTCCCTTCCAGGCAATTGGCATTGCCATAAATAGTGTATCTAGTCTGGCTTCATCAAAGCCTTCACCAATCAACTTACCAGTTGCAACAATTACAAAACGATCTTCATCCTTCAGGGCTCTAATTCTTCTAATGGATTCTTTTCTATCACTCGTTTTTAGATTCCCTGATAAAACAATAACCTCAAAATCTTTTTCGGACATTAAATTCACTAATTGATCGATATGGCTTGTTCTTTCAGTCAAAACCAATGGATTTCTACCTTCATCTATAACACGAGCAACATCTGTAACAATTAATTCATTTCTATATTTACTTTCGCAAATATGCTTATAGACTTGGGTAATGTGCCATTCGTCAAGAATTTTAAATAATGGCATTCTTGTGCTGGTGAATCTCGGAACAATATAATGATCAAAATCTCTTTTCTTAGCCTCTAGCTTTGCATCAACTTTGTATCTAATAGGTCCTAAGTGCATGAATATGATTGGGTGATGACCATCCTTTCGTATGGGTGTGGCTGTAAGTCCATAAACGTATTTGGCATCAGCAGCACTTAAAATCCTACTAAAGTTAGTGGCTGAAATATGGTGACATTCATCCACCAGAATAAGACCATATTGATTGATCATCTGTTTTACACTTTTATCTTTTTCAAACATAGACTGCATAATTGCAATATCAACAATTCCGTGAATCGTTTTTTTACCACCACCAAGTTGTCCGATTATTGAACTATTCTTACGTGGTTTTTCAGCAATCAACTTTGCTCCGATAACCGTCTTACCAAATCCTGTTGTAGCGGATAATACCCCATCTTGATGCTTACTGAGTTCTTCAAATGCTTCACTCTGGTGATCTGTAAGTTGACCTTTAAAAACAACTTTTATTTCTCTACCATCATTTCTTTCATTAACTAAAGTGTATTTAACTTCAGCTGAAGAAAGACTATCCACTAAATTAGATTCCACTCCTCTTGGCAAGTTAATACTATCAGAATCTTCGTCGTAAATAGCAGTAATGCGAGGTGTACCAAATGTTGACTGACGCATTGCTTGCTTTGAATAAAATTCTGGATTGGCATAGGATGCAAGCCTTCTAATTGAAAATAAAGCTTTGGGTGACAAACCTTCTTTCGAAATCAATATACCTTTACTTCTATGTAATATAACAGTTTCAGGAAAATCGCTCTTATTAACAGAAAGCGTGTTTTTTACCTTATCTATAATTTTATTGTCATTACTTGTTTCTATTTCCCTTATCCTCTTGCAAAATCCTGTTACAAATTCCTCTGAAATCCTTTTAATTTGCGATAAGTAGCGCCATTGATCGCTAATTACATTCAAGTTCATATCAATAAACTCAGAATTGCATAGTTCTCTTGCTTCTTTTTGCAAAGGAAGCGCAATAAGATTTCCAAAACCCTCTTTCTGTAAAAAGTCCTGACTTGGGAATAATCTATCATAGGAATCAAACTTAATATTCCCGCACTCTTGCATAGCAAGATTTAAAAGATGTGTTCCAAATTTCCGCGCAAGAGATGCTTTGATTTCTCCCTCGAAGAAGAACCATAAATGACACCCATCTCCAGAACGCGATCGTTCAGCATAAACTGGAATATTATTGCCATGGCAAACGTTCATAACAACTTTGATATCTTCACCCCATGTAGACTCGTCAAAATCCATGGCAAGAAGAAAACAGGTATCCTTTGTCGTCATTGGATAGAGCCCTAGCACATACTTGCCTAATAGATGGTTCTTTAGCTGATCTTCATTCAGTGGTGCAAAATGACTGCTTTTGCACTCACTGCATTTAATCTTAGGTTTATTACATATTCCAGGCTTAAAATCGTTGTAACAATAAGGTGAGTAACCAGGCTTGTTTTTCCATCTCTTTGCACAGACATCTGTTCTTCCCTTAAATAGAGACTGAAACAATTCGATTTTCTCTTTACTAGAGCTACTTTGAGTAATAAATTTATCAGGTTGTTCTAAAATGTCTTCTTTAGGTAGGTAATCGATATCAATAGAATAAGCTTCAGGTTTTTCAAGCACAAGTTTGACTCTCAGCTGCTGAAGTTCTTCTTTCAACCGCTCATTCTCTTCCTCAAGAATCATATATTTTTTATACAACTAGTCATAATTCATCACTTAACCTCACTCCATTTCAACTATAACCATATAATACTAATCGGTGATGATTGAAGTTACTCTATTCAATCTCACTAATTGCCTTTGCATTTTTTCCCATTTTCAACTGGCTACAATTTGTAGCCAGTTGACTTCCTTCAGCTTTAAGTCTTGTTTTTAGTACACTCCAGTATTTCCTTGGATTCGCACTTTCACTTAGCACACCTACAACATCAATAATAGAAAAAATTTATTTTTCTTGTTCATCATCCCATAAAATTCGAACTCTTCTATCCTCAAACAACTTAATTGCAGTCTCCTGATCCATTTTTTACCTCCAACAACTTCATTGTTCATTATTTACTTTATCAACACGTTAAGAACACTATATTGCTTCAACTTACTTATAATAAGTATATCAGATAAAATTCCAATAGACGCAAAACAAGTCTGCAAGTTGCAGACTTGTTGATTAGTAAAATATGCGTCCCAGAGGGAATCTGGTTCGGGTTGGGATTTAGTTCGTGGTTTTTAGTGCCTTCGAATACCTGATACCCTTAACACATGCTTGTAAATTCACCTTTTGGGTATCAACTGTCTAAGGAGGTTAACGATGAACAATAATAAAGCTCAAGTAATTTACTTATCACACGGCGGTGGCCCTATGCCGCTTTTAAACGACCCATCACATAAACATATGATAGAGTTCATGAAAAAACTGCCTGCACAGCTTAAACGCCCAGAAGCGATTGTGGTTATTAGTGCACACTGGGAAGAAGACGTCGCCACACTGCTTACAAATAAAGCACCTGGACTATATTATGACTACTATGGATTTCCTGAATCAACCTACGCACTTGACTATCCCCTTAAAACCCAAATGTCAACGGCGCAGCTCATCACGAGTTTATTGTCTCAACAAGGTATTCCCTATAAGTACAACAGCAGTCGTGGATATGACCACGGAGTCTTTATCCCCCTAATGCTGATGTATCCAAAAGCCGACATACCGGTCGTTCAAGTGTCGCTACTTCACAACCTTGATGCCAAAGAGCATATCAACCTTGGTAAGGCCCTGTCACAACTACTAGAAGAACCCCTTCTTATCATCGGTTCCGGATTTTCATTCCACAATTTAAGGGCATTTGGTTTTGGTGAGCCACCTGAAGAAGATCCACGTAACGATCAGTTTCAGGACTGGCTGATCGACACAACCACAGGTGATTACGATCAGACGACACGTGAAGCCAACCTTATAGCATGGCAAAAAGCGCCATCGGCTAGATACTGCCATCCAAGAGAAGAACACTTACTTCCTCTTCATGTATGTGCAGGCATTGTACAAGCTAAAGGCAAACTCATTTTTGATAATACAATCGCAGGTAAGCGGTCTGTGGCCATACTCTGGTAAACAAAAACTCATGAAGCGGTAAAGAGAGGTATCACAATGGTAGCAAATCCAATACAAGAGTTAGATGAAAGGATTACCCAAGTTGCCCTTAGGATTATCACGTTTGCAATCTATCTTGCGATCGTTGAAAACCTTGTGACACGAGCACCGCTAAGTCTCATTTTGTCCAATAGTGCAGTGGTCATCATGTTAACAGCGCTTGCGACTACCCATAAAAAATGGCGAACCAACAAGCTGATCATCAAATGGTTATTTATTGTATTTTGCTTTGTGATTCTTCCCCTTGTGTGGTTCACATCAAAAGGTGCCTTTGGAGCTCAGCCTGTTTATATGGCAGCTTTCATCATATTGTGCGCTCTGGTTTTAGATCAAGTATGGGCGACAATCTTGTCGGTTGCCACAATGTGTATTGTGGCACTGCTCATGCTTTTAGAGCACTTCAATTTGATTGTGTTTATGGAAGTCGATCTACCTCAAGAGTTGATTTTTAGCAATCTCATCCATTACATCATTGTGTATATCATGCTGCTGGGTATAGGCATCACTTTCAAAAAAAACTATATTAGTTTCCAAGAAGAACACTATCGCCTTTCGGTTTTCGATGACTTGACCCGCCTCAATAATCGTAGATACTTGATTGAATCCATAAGTCAATTAGTCAGTGAGACCCGACGCCATCATGAGTCTTTTAGCGTATTATTTATCGATATCGACCACTTTAAGCTCGTCAATGATATCGAAGGTCATATGGTTGGCGATGAAGTGCTGATTATGCTAGGCAAGTTAATTAATGACGGGTTACGTGAGTATGATATCGCAGGCAGATACGGAGGGGACGAATTTATGATTCTTCTTCCCCATACAAAAGTCGAGGATGCTTCTGTGATAGCCAAAAGAATTTCAACCAACTTCAATCAATCGATCAAAGCGATTACAGAACAGCCAATATCGCTGTCAATTGGTGTAGTAGCTAGTGATGATAAGACCAGTGAAGAAATTATCAAAGCCGCCGATAAAGCGATGTACTCAAAGAAAAAAGGATGACTCCATGATGGACATCCTTTTTTTTGCGGTGTAGCACTGTCATTCGGCGTGAGAGAACCAGTGACCGATTATTCCATAAAACCCCTTCTTAGTCAACAGCTATTCGCTTAACAATTACTGCATTTTCTAGTTGTCTAAGCCTTGATAACCCTAGGTTCTGAGTCCCATACGCTAAGTTCTGGTGACCAGTAGCCTCGACCAAATAGGGCAACTCTTCTTCACAATCTAGCATATGATCAGACAACATTTGATCCTCTAACATTTCCCATCTAATTTCAGGTGGAAAGTTCCCTTGGTAAGGTGTCAAAACTAAGTTCGACATTTCTTTACTGCTTCCATAAAACGAAAAATCAAACAGAATATCACCGGTGCTCTTACGAGCAAATCAGTGGTGCCTTTAGCGTGAAATAATCAAAAGTCAACAATCTGAAACTCATGTGATTTTCAGATGAGTTTATAATGCTAATTAACCCTAATCAGCAAGACTTCAGCATTATGATTCTTTTTAAAATCAGAGTTACTAATCGCTAGCTCATTATCAAATTGTGACAGATCATAAACTTCAAAAGTGATTTTATCCGTTTTTATCTTATCATTTCTGTAAAGATCTAAATCCTCACCTTTTTGGTACTGATTCAACATAAACTCAATTTAACTGATATCAACATCAGCATTCTTTACATTTTTAGCATACTCCTTAACCATTTCATAATCAGCATTCGTAAAAGTATCCGGTAGATCGCCCAATAACTTTTTTAGCTCAAAGCTGCTAATAATAATTCGATCTAGCATATATTTATCTGAATGTAACCTATTCCACTCCTGCCCATCATAAGACATAAAGTCAGGAAAGTCTGATGCGTAAATTTCTTCTTCACATGTCAACCGAACTGAATTCCCTTCTCTAACAAGTTCGAATACATGACCTTGATACTCGATCGTCAATGTGTCTTCTACAAGTTTTCCAACTTCTTTTAGTTCACTAATCCTATAGTCTGGTATAGATATTGAAATCGACTTAGTGTCAATCTGCCACTGGTCAAATATGATTTCGCCATCATGAATAATGCTATCTGCAAAACTATGCATCCCCATCATCTGTCCAATGTTACCCTTATCATCCTTAATTTCAATTGATGGGAACATATTAGCATAAGACTTATCAAGTATGTCTTCAAACTTTATCACAGCAATTTCTTCCGAATACCCTAATGAAAGAATTCGTATGCTACCTTCTGGAATTTCTATCACCTGGTCAACATCAATGATTCTCTCAAGTATAAAAGTATCCCCATCAAAGTTAGAGTATGTACGACTAATCTCTTTCGAATTAGTTGCAACCGCACTTATAGGTTTAACACTTTCAGCAGTCAGCTCTTGTTGTTCATCCGCTAGCAAATCAGTATAATCCGCAATGCCAATCCATGCAACTACCGCAACTAGTAGCAGTCCAATTAAAACCTCTTTTAAAACCAGAAAGATGCTGCGTTTACCATTATCCATATTGACCCCCGTCTATATCGTTTATCTATTGGTTTGCATACCACATAATAACAAATATGCTTTTGATAAACAATTGAAAGATCCCATCAACTAGCTGATAGGACCTTCATTTTTCACTCAATTTCATCTTATGCGCAATAATCCTCTTATGTCGAACTATGCTTTTACTCATCATGTTCTCAATTAGGGTCACCGCTTTCAGTACCGATTCAATACATATGGGCGGAATGTATTCATTCTTATCCAAATATCCTGCCAGGTACTCCTTAGAAGGATTCTTCAAGCCTTCTCGCTCGCACACAAGCCAGCTAACACACTCGGCTTCGAACTCCATAATGTTTAGTGTCATAGCCGATCGGTCCTTGAACACACCTGGGTAGGCCATTCCCAAGTGACCGCAAAACAGATGACCAAGTTCGTGAAGTATGGTAGCGAAAGCATCCTCTTTTTTGTGTTTCTTGTTTACGACAATGTTATAGTGGTTTTCAACACGATACTGCGTATGTCGTGTCCTTTTAATAAGAAAATCGTTCTCACTCGCACGTGTTTCCTCAATATAACCGGCCATATGAGTTCCTGATTCCATAGTCAAAAATCGAATGCCATAAGAAGTCAGGTTACTTATTAAGCGGTTAAAACGGGTATCACTGATGTTTCCATTGACATGGAAGGGTTCAAGCAGTCTCTTCGGAAACGGGTCAGGACCTTCTGTGTCAGAAAGGTCAAAGACAAAATCAACCGGTGAAAAAGGCTTTAGGATAACCAGCGGTCGACTTCCCGGAATGATGGTCCGGTTGAATTCAATCTTCCAGTCATTCGCGTTCGCAACATAGACACTGCCAGGCTTTTGAATGTTGATCAACATGGCGTTGAATACAGCAATCTTAGGAAACTTCTTTAAAAACGTAAAAAGCTCCATGAGATTCTTGCTTTTTTTTTACGTTCCGATTTCGTCAAATAATACATCCAGCTCGCTTCCTTTGCTCATGTTATCCTCTTGCATCTGGTCACCCCATATCCACAAATTAGTTACTCTATCGGCCATTCCACCACTATCTTCTAAATTATACCATAATTAGAAGCGTTTAAAACTGTCCACTAGTCTTAAATACCTACTGCTGGCAAAATGTTTTTAACCGGCCTGTTGATGGGTAACTAGTTGATAGGTAATTTAATGATCGAAAGGACATAACATGACCGATATCTTCTCCGCAGAAAAAAGAAGCGAGATAATGTCGCATATCCATGGTAAGGATACCAGCATTGAACTGAAGGTCAGAAAACACCTTTGGCACACCGGATTCCGTTATCGAAAAAACTACAAGGAACTTCCCAGAGCAACTCAATGTAAAGTGCTTTTAAAACGCTAGGTTGCTCGCACCTTCTTTTTCATGTTACCTGTACTTGGTTCAGTGGTCCATTTGCTATTCACCAACGGCCAAGTACCCCTTTTCAAAGTCTTCCAGTGACGAGTAATGTACAATCGGCATCCCTAGCTGATCATAATTGGCTTTGACTTTAGCCATACCCTCTTCAAAAGCGGCTAGGGTCGCATGTAAATCCGTTGGATCAAAGTCCACCATGATCTCTATCCTTTGAATCGGTAAACGCCCATTTACGTCTGTATACCAGTCCTGACAAGACGCTGCCGTCATCCATGACAGATAAAGATCGCCTTCGCGAGCTGCTAACCTCATTTTATTCAACCAGTTGGAATAGATTTCTTCATACATGCCTTTGATATGACTTTGCTTAAGTGTCTTTTCACGTAGTACAGATTCACACTGTGCAGCAATATAATCAAGTGAGTGTTTCATCAGCCGTTGAGAAGAAAGCTGAATCGCTTCCAAGGTCGATGCTTCAGCTAAGGAATTTACCAAGTCCAGATAATGCTCGGGTCTACTAGTGAATGAACGGATTTCCTCGAGCATTCTTCTGATACCACCCTTAACAAATCTCTTATTGAGCATATAAAGGGCGTAATTCACGCAATCCACCATCATCGCACTTTTGTACTTGGCAGCCTCATAACTGGCAGAAAGCATCACATCAGCAAATGTCCTTTTAGCTTCGCCTACTTGCTCATTCACACGGGCAGCATCCTCCACTGAAAAAGTCGCATCAAGCCTCTTTTTCATTGTTTCTCTTAAAGACGTGTACCTTTCAAGGCAAACGTCGTCTTTTTGATACACGATGTCCAGTTGCAACAATTTAGTACAAAACGGATCTTCATACGCCAACATGCTCTCCAATCGATCCCACCTTGAACAGTAAAAATCAAAGCCGACATCCTCTACAATAAAGCAAGATGACAACTCGTGAGCCTTTTCATCATTGATTACAATCAGCAAATCCAAATACGATTTCTCATGAATATCGCCTATGGCAAAAGACCCAGCTACCCCGATCAGATCAACCGATCCAGGGCATGCCACCTCTATTTTTTTTAGTACCGCATCAATAAGTTTCTGATTCCTAAGATTAATAGTCTGTTTCATCTCGTTTGTCATAGCAACCTCCCCCATAGTTTATAACCATAGTGTATCAAGCATGCAGGCGATTTGATATGCCGACTTCAATTACAATTGTTTTTTACCTACCCACTTTCAAACACACAACAAAAAAGGCCTACCATATAGTGGATAGAACCTTCACACTACCATCAACTAGTCATGCTCTAAAATGAAATCAAGCTCTTGAAGTAGTTCATATACCTCTTATTCTCACATAATACGCCTTAAAATACTCACATGAGATAATAGTCTTTGTGCCTAAATGGGAATATACTTAAGCTATAGTAACGCAACCCAAAGAAAGGAGTGATCACTGTGAAATCGAAAACTTCTGCAGCAATTCTGATTTTGATTTCCATCGTTTTTATTGCTTTAATACTCGTATCGTGTCAATCAGAGAATGGCTTAAACGGATCAATCAGTGGAAAAAAATATATCAGTTTCACAGACCCGCGACTAGAACGAGCAATCATGTACTCAGTGTCCGTTTATAACGCACAAGACAAAGTATCGTCCAAGGTTGATATTGATGGTGACGGCAGAATCTCACTTGATGAGGCCGAAAAGGTTACATCGCTTTCTTTAAGCCGTATGGCAATATCAGACCTATCAGGACTAGAATACTTCATCAACATGAAGGAACTGAACCTTGGAATCAATCAAATTACTGATTTGACCCCATTATCCAAACTCACAAACCTTGAGCAGTTACACTTATACGGCAACCCGATTAAGACTGCACAACCCCTATCAGGCTTAAGCAAATTACAGGTGCTAAGTTTTGAAGGTTGTGACCTAGACAACTTACAGGGCATTGAAAACCTACATGAACTAAGGAATCTAGATGCGTGCTCTATGGGCCTTGATGACATCTCTTACCTTGAAGGACTGACAAAACTTGAGGATTTATGCCTATTAGGCCACCAAATTGTCGACTTAGAGCCTCTAGAAAACCTTGTAGAACTCAAACGAGTCAACCTCAGTTTAGGCCCCGTAACAGATATCGGTGTTTTGGCATCACTTAAAAACCTAGAAGAAATAAATGTTTGGCATACAAGAATTGAGGATATCACACCATTAAGAGACCTATCCAAACTTGTACATGTTGATTTGTCTGATAATAAGATTCAGGACCTTTCACCACTTTCCAATTTGACCCGACTACAAAATCTGGTTCTTGAAACAAATGAAGTTAGTGAATTGTCGCCTATAAAGGACCTTCCTAATCTAAAATTATTGGACCTTACAGACAACAGAATCAATAACATCAATCCCTTAAAACACATGTATTCACTGGAAACACTTCAACTGGGTAGCAATCAAATCAAAAACATCACCGCTTTGGAGTACTTGGTCAACCTTAAAGTGTTGAACTTACGCATTAATGAAATTCAAAACGTCGACACATTGTCGCACTTATTCAATCTTGAAAAACTCTACATCGGCGGTAATCCAATTATTGATCTAACACCCCTTGATTCATTGGAAAACACATTGATTATTACACAGTAGGTTTTGAAGGGAGGACAACATGTATATTATCGTATTGATTCTAGCAATCATACTCATAGCAGTCTCTTTATCGATTGAAGGGATTTTCTATATACTTGATTTCCCATCCTTAATCATTGTACTTGGCATTTCTGTCCTTCTGTTTCTTGTAACAGGCTTGTGGAATGACTTCAAAAGAGCTGTCAGACTCACACTAACAAAAGGCAATTTCTATGAGGTGCTTGAGTTGAAAAGGTCCTTGTTGGCACTACAAGCCTTAAGAATCATAGTGATTTGCACAGGAGTATACGGCACGGTCATTGGCGCTTTAGGACTTGCTCAAAGTACTTACAGCCCATATGACCTTTTGCCTTCAGTGGCGGTAGTGCTCATCAGTATTTTTTATAGCTTATCTGTGATCCTAATAACCCTTCCTATGACGTTTAAAATAAAGGGCCTTTTGTTGAATAAAGAGAACGATAACTAAAGACAGGTGTTATTTATGAAAGAACGGTTGAAAAGCTTATCAGTTTTTATTCTGTTTATCCTGCTTATTATGGGGGTTATAGATTATAACATCCAGGCAATTGTTGACGTAAAAATTGTCCTCCTCATGTTTACCTGTATACTGATGCTTACATTTGCCTCATATAACAAGCAGGAATCCAACTTTATAAGCGTTTACACTTATCAGGTCCTACTGACAAGTTTATTCACTGCGACCCTCTTATTTTTAAAAGAGTTATCAGGTTCATCAATCATAAACTTTGTAACGCCCCTAAAGCCCATCATATATGGTGTCTTGTTCTATTTGGGGGCAAATATCATTCATATGCAAACAAGAACAGGCAATTCACCTGTTTCAGACCTTGAAGACATCCTTTCATCTGACTACGGATTATCTGAAAGAGAAATGTCAATTGCGATTGAAATGCTCAAGGGCAAATCGAATAAGGCTATCGCAAAAAAATACTTTATTGCTGAAAGCACTGTAAAGAAACATGTTCAGCATATACTCAAAAAAGCAGATGCAAAAAATCGCATGGAGTTTAAACTCAAGATTGATGAAAACAGATAGGTCAAACCTATCAGCCTGCCACTGCTCTGGCGGAAGCTTCATGAAGCCAGCTAGACAATTTGATGCCATCAACTATTATGAAGGAGGCGTTGGCGCATATTTCATTTTGGAATAAACAAATCTTAACACCTTCAACTCAGACCTGTTTATCAGGTCCTTTCTTTGGCTTGTAAATGCTAGTCAAAACCGTCAAGTGACTACTGACAAGGTTATCGTGGTTTATGATATTGCGTGTGTAGTTTTCAATAATAGGAATCCCCTCTACACATTCAATCACCTACCTTCTTCAAAACTCATATAATTTAATCAACAATTCAAAAAAATGTTAAATGATATTCCCTTTCTAAATTTATAACAGCTTCCCAGACAACGATTTTATGTGTGTATGCAACTACAATTATATGATTTCACAATAAATTCCTACAAAAAAGCACTCCAAATAGAATGCTTTTACTTATTCATGTACATTTGCAACACATTAGTTAAATAGTCTTTCATTAATTCTTCTAATGCTGCAGGCGCTACAATTCTGGCCTTTTCACCAAACATTAAAAGCCATCCAAAAAAAGTGTCTGAAGCGGATACATCAACAGAAATTCTAAATGTAGTTTCTGTTTTACCATGAATGCTTACATCTTTCCCAAACCGATCAATAACGACATTAATTAGTGAATTATCAAATTCAAGTTCTACACGCTCAGTATCACCACTAAACATATTAAAAACTTTCTTTGAATATTCGACTAAGTTAAAATCTTCAAACTCATTAATTATTGGTCTAACAATTTTACTCACTTCCATTTCAGACATGCGATCCACTCTAAAATGGCTTATGTCTTGGTATCTATCATGATAAGCGATCAAATAATAATTTTCATTGACCCACGTTAGAGCATAAGGACTTACACAATAAACTTCTCCATTTCGTCTAAACTTAAGACGTTTATCAACTGTATAATCAAAATACTTAAACTTCACCATCTTATTTTGCTGTATTGCATTATGAATAGCATCCACATTATAATAGATGCTTTCGTTCATGGTTTTAACACGATCGTTTACAATCACTTGTCGATGTAAGTCTTTAGCATCGTGTATACTTGCTAATTTTTCGATTTTTTTGATTAACTCTTCACTTTTTTTATGTGTAATAAATTTAGAAGCTTGTACAGCGTCTACTAAGAGCTTTAGTTCAGCTAATTGAAACTCTCTACCTGCAACATAATAATTATTTGTTCTTGTCTTGTCACAAATTATATCGATGCCAAAATTCTTTAAAAGATCTATATCCGTATAAATAGATTTTCGTTCTGCAGATATTCCACAACTATTAAGTTCAACAATCAATTCATTAACCGTTAAGGGATGATTTTCATCAGTTTTAGCCATTAGTATTTTTAATAAAAATAACGTTTTCAATTTTTGATTATTTAACTGCATTATTATCATCCCCTTTTCTATAAGCTATTTTTAAACAATTTCCACAAATCAACAATTTCGAAACATCATCTCAAACGCACACTAGTCTTTTGCTAAAACAATTTTCCCACCAAAATTATTTAATGTAAACTCTTCAGAATTGTGAAGTATTTCATGACTTACTTGGAAATTATATGGAAACATTTGTGCAGTTTGCGATAATTCTGAAATTTCATAGTATGCTTTTTCACCAATAGCAATTACGGTTAATATTAAAAGTTTAATTGTCATATCATCTGTTATCATTTGCTTATTAATCTTATAAACACCATTCTTTTCATTTTCAATAACCTTCAAGTACTTTAGTGTTTGAAGAATTTTGTCAATTGAATGTAACAAGGTTGTTCTTTCACCCCACAGTTCAAACAATTTTTGCTTTATCCAAGAGGTTGTAAAAGTATCCTGAATGTTTGTTACTTTTCCAATCAAATTACATACATCTGAAAAAACTGGGTAAGTGATAATAATCATGCACCAATGAATAGCATGTTTATTTGATTTATTATTTTTATAACACTCTAACGCGAACTGACGTATTTGTTCATTTTCATCCATAGGTTTAACCCATATATTCATCAAAATATCTCTTGATTTTCTTAAATTTGTAGGGCTTTTTACCTCAAAAGATAAATATTCATCTAATTCAGTTTTTATCTCAATTTTAGTTTTACCTTCTAATACTAATTCTACTGTTTTAGTTAACCATTCTAATTTTATAGGGCGTGATAAACCAACAATTTTAGCCATTTTTAACTCCTTTTATTTTAATGAATGGAACAATTACCTCATCAATTGACATACCTCCATGAGTCATTACAATCTCATCTTGAATGTCATATGACGATCCTGATTCACATATAAGATACTCATATTGCTTGTCTAGATAATAACCAGGGTATGAAATTTCTCCACAGTCACCATATATGCCTTTATCAGCAAATTCTTTTAATACCATCATCCGTTTTGATCTAGTTTCAACCTCTATCCCTAGACCTTTTGGTTTTCCAACTCCTGTACACAATGTATTCCCATGGTCAGATGTAATATAAATATCAAAACCATTCGAATATAAATCACTTACCAAATGTTGAAGTTCACCTTTTTTAGCATAGTACTCAATATCATTTAACATACCATGTCTACCTTGCATTTGATTATGTACCAAATCATCAATGTCATTAATGATTATACTTACAAATTTAACAATTGGTGAAAGATTAAGATTATATCCTCTTTCATATGAAATCTGATTTTTCTTATATCCCAAAGTTTCTGCTGTACTTCTAAACTCATATTCCTCTTTAGCTAAATTAAAAGGATTTTTTAACTCAACTGGATATTTCCCACTTAAAAGACTTTGCCTAGATATCGAAGTAGTTGTAGGAATCAGAGCATAGCAACAATTATAGTCAAACAAAATATTATCAAATTCTTTTGAAATAATCTCAAAATCAAAAATTGACATTCCATCCATTACTATTAAAGCGGTTTTCCTATTCCCTCTTGCTATATATTCGAGTACTCTAGTTAACATTACTGGACCATTATTATTCATTATTCCAGAAAGTGAGTTGTACTTATTAAGAATAAAATCTTTAAAAGCATCTTCAACAAATTTTAGGTCAAATGTTTGATCGAGCTTTGCAGAAAAATATTCTAATCTACCCTTTTTCTTGGCCATATCAATCCAATTTATATATGACAACTCACTTACCATTATGCTATTTTTAATCTCTTTATCCAAAACTTCACAATATTTTTCTAAATTTTTGTTTCCATAAACTATATTTTCAATAAACCGAATTGTTTTATCATAACTATTACATAATTCAAAAAGCTCCTCATACGCCAAACTAAGTAGCTCAAAATCAACTTTATGACTCAGTAATGTATTCCTATCTAACTTGGAAAAAATTCGACTCATACTCAAATTTGCTATATACATAGCTTTCCTTATATCAAATGGCACATATATATCACTTGTAACGATTACAGCCCAATTTTCTTTAGAATTTCTTATTTCTGATTCATATAAGAACCGAAATTCTTCTACATCTTGATAGAAGGAAATATTAAATCCACTACCTTTTATGTATGCTGCATAATCAATTCTATCAATTATATTATCTTCATCAAAAATAAGGATCAACTTCTCATATTCTGCTGAAATTAAATCGAATATTCGTTTTTTCATCTCTCACTACTCCAAACATGCTAAAAACATAAGCTTGAATTCAGGACAAAGTTGCTTCCCAGCTATAAAATTTCTTTCAACTTCTGCTTTTTCTTTAGCCAAACTTTTTAATTTATGACTTCGAATATTTTCTATACCTATACGTTTAGCAGCTTCTATTCTTAATTCCAGTGCATACATGTATTTTCTATAAGTCTCATCATTACGTTTTTCAAATTCATTTTTTAATGAAACAAAGGTATCATATGCAAAATCACTTGATATTTTTTCAAGATCTAATATTATATTTTTGTCAATATCTTTTCTATCAGTTGTTGATAAACCTACTTTTTCATCCAAAAACGCATCCCAAATTTTCATTCCAGCTACTGGTCGAAGCAACATCTTATCATTAACAAAAATCGGCAAAATTCTTTGAGCTTGCGAATCATTTTTAATTATAAGTTGCCACAACATAAAATAACCCTTTTCATTCGGAAAATTTTCAATGCTTACATTTATGACATTGCCTTTTATGTCAAACTCAATATCACTATTCAAATGTTTTGTTATGATAGCATCAGTGATGCTTAAATTGTGAATTGGTAAATATGGATTCCCTCTATAATTTTCATAATGAGTAACCATTTGTTGAAGAGCATTTTCTAAATCAAAATTAGATTCAGTTCCAACAAAAGTTGAAAGATCTTTTTCATCTTTAATAATGTCTCGTACCGCCAATGTATTTTTAACTTGTCGTTTTAAATCTTCTTCCACTGGTTTGATATTGTAATTTATATCCTTAGGATTTCTGATAGAGTTCATATAAACATCAGTGAAGTTAACTTCAGCCATTTCGTTATCAAGTACATCTGAATATTTATCTATTCCGACCTCATTTAAAATAACCTCAAGCTTTTGCTCCAGGACATCTTTTACCCTATTTTCAACAGTATCAGCAAGTATAAAATTAAATATTTGTACGTCTCTCATTTGACCAATACGATCAATACGTCCAATTCTTTGCTCAATTTTCATCGGATTCCAAGGTAAATCATAATTAATAAGACAATCAGAGAATTGTAAGTTCAAACCCTCGCCACCAGCATCTGTAGAAATCATGATATTAGTTTGTGTCTTAAATTCAGACAACACCGTATTTCTTTCATCCATACCTAAACTGCCATTCAAAAGTGATGTAGAATATCCTTTTGATTTAAGTAAGTTACTCAAATAATCCTGGGTAGCAACAAACTCAGTAAAAATAATTAATTTTCGATTCTTATCCTCCGAAAACAGATTATCAATTATATTAAGTAGTGGTTCAATTTTTACATCAATGTACTGATATTCAGCCTGTTTTGCAATGGCAACTAATTTAGTTAGTTGCTCAAGTTCATCTTTAATATCCAAAGAAATTGTTTGGATAGCCTCTTCCATATTGCCTTCCATTTCCATTTCTAAAAAATCTTCTTCAGTCATACTTTGATATTTAAAACTTTGATCTTCTAATACTTTTATCCGTCTCTCTATACTTTGCCTTATTGCGCTGGTACTACTAGTAACCAACCTTTGCATCATGATAAGTAAAAACACAAACCACATGTTTTTTCCTCGGTTTCTCATTGCCTTGTTGTATCCTTTTGATACATATTCTGTAGTAATTTCATAAAGTTCTCTTTGCAATGAGTGACGTTCATCCCAATTAAGCGCTACAATTTTTGTTATTCTATTTTTAAATAGTTTATTTCCACTATTATCAATAGCCTCTCTTTTTTCAGTGCGTATAACATATGGTGAAACTTGTTCTTTTACTATTGCTCTAAAGTTTGGAAATGCCTTTTCATCAACTAAACGTACTAACCTTAAAAAGGGTTCAGTTTTTCCGTTGTGGGGAGTAGCCGTCAATAATAGCAAGTATGGACTTGATGCTGACAACAAGTTACCAAGTTTATATCTTGCAACTTCACTTGAGCTGCCCGCTACACGATGTGCCTCGTCTATTACTACTAGGTCCCATCCACTATTGATAATTGAATAAATTCTATCTTCATTATACTTAGCGATTTTTTCTTCTGACCAACCACTCCGTTTTTCGAGTGGCTTAATCGAGTCCATTGGGGATAACACTTGATCAAACTGACCATATACATCTTCGTTACTGGTTATTTTACGAATTGTGTCATAATCTTGGGGAAGAATAACATGAAATTTTTCATGAAATTTTTCATGCATTTCAAGTTCCCACTGTGACACAAGACCAGTTGGACAAACAATTAACACCCTTTTTACAAGACCGCGAGCCTTTAACTCTTTAATTATTAGGCCGGCCTCAATCGTCTTACCAAGCCCTACCTCATCTGCTAATATGTATCTTACATTATTTGATGACAATGCACGATTAAGAACATGTAGCTGATGAGGTAGCGGTATAATGCCACTAGTAAGGTTAGCAAGAATTCCTGTGGATGTTTCGCTTTTAATTTTTGACAAAAGAGTAATATAGCGTAGATAACTTTCATTATAACTAAACTCAGAAAGAGTATCGCTGAGCTGATCTGCTGAAAGCTTGTAAATCACGCCACTGGAATGATGATATACTTTATAAGAAATAAATCCCCAAACCTCAGATTTTTCTAGAATCTGCACTTTTTCACTTTTAGTTATATCAAAAGCATAATCACCAACACAGTACATATTCACACCCCTCAATTAACCTTAAATTCTACCTAAACTAATATCATAATACATCAGCAATTTATCATCTTCTTGTATAACTTTTTCAGGCAATCTTTCTGCTATATCTACTATGAGTTTATAATTTTTTTCTTTCCAAAGCTTTGCAAATCCGGCACGAATAGCTTCTGAACGGAATAATTTCAGTTTGCCTTTTGTTCCTACATAGTCTTCAAACTCTTTTAAAAGCTTTTTATCACGTAGTTTCATAACATCTCCGGCTTTTGTAACATCTGGAACATACCATTTTCCATCATCACTTTGTAAGAATGTATCCTCAAGTAAAATTGAAAGTTCTGGCATTTTTTCATACTTTGCTACTGAACGAACTTCTTGCATAAACTTGGGTTGGATATCTGCATAAGTTTGTGGATTATCTAATTGCTGATACAGCCATGCAATTGCTGTTTTTTCATCAGTTACCATAAGGCTAAACTGAATTGGTTCTATATCATTTATAATACGAGCCGAGTCATATTCATTTACCTGATTCGTTAGAAAATACATATTGTCACGCTTTAAGAATTTTTCATCGAGCCCTCTATAAAAATCTGATGCATCTAATGGTACAGAAATACCATTCATAATATGGTAAGCAACCATGCGGTCAAATAAAACAAAGGATTGTCGCTCAGCAACTAACTCAATTTTTCCAACTCTCACCAATACTACAGGAAGTTTTTCTAAATGTTGGCGCACAAAATCCCATGATGTATCTTCACTACCTGCATGTGATATAAAATCTCTTTTAAAGCTATCTTGTGGTTTATAAGCTGAAATAACAAGATCTTGTTTTACGGCTCCTGTAGTGTTTACTTGTTTAAAACTATCTTGTTGCTTATCTAATATCCTTACATCCGCAACAATGAATCCCGCTCTTTGCAAACCTTCTTGAATTGCATTCCAAACTGCATTTTGCGAATTGTGAAATTCAACAGTCATCCACCTATTTGGTTTAAGTACTCTATAATACTCTTCAAAACAGTTAGTCATTATATTTTGGTATTCAAGTAAATTTTTCTTTTGTACACGATTCATAACAGCTTCCGTTTGATTATTTGTATATACTTTTAACCATGATTCCCAAATGAAACTTAATTCTGAGTAGTTCAAATTACTTCCAAATGGTGGATCTGTGAAAATATAATCTATAGTGTTATCTGAAATTGGTAATTGTGTTGTACTACCACAGCCGATTATAGTAGTATTTAAGTTCTTTCTAATAGAGAAATCTTTTAATTTCCGTTTTGCACTCTCGATAATATTATTTTCTTGGAAAAGTGATGGTATGTACAAAGTTCCTGATACAGAACCGCCTTTACCGTTCAATCTGAATCTATAAAGTTTTGTGCAGTTCATCATAACACTAGTAAAAACGACTTTACTCAAGTTAAGTTTTTTATGCCCAAAAATGTATGCAAATATTTTAAGATTCCGTTTGGTCATAAACAGGTGCGCATGTGTTACACCACTAATATCATTACGTCTTGATTCAATTCCATCGCACATTCGGCTTGTCGGAAACCAATCGTTAGTTTGCTGATAGTCTAATTGTTGAATTAGTTTTAAATCATCAGCATCAGGTGTCTTCTCGTATCTCTTTCCATTATGTGTGTAGTTAATTAGGACAGGATTTTGTTTTGCCAACTGAATGACCTCCCCTTTAACATCAACAATCATCTCCTTAGAACGAACACATGTGTTTTTCTTTAATTCAACTCCACAGCTTAAACACTTAAACTCACTAATTATTTTATTTTTAGTACGATCAACAGCGGAATCCCAAAAAACTACGTCTTTTCCACAATGTGAACAAATAAATACGTCAGACCATACAGTATAGTTTATATTTCCATATTGTTCTGACTCCTCTTCAATTTCTACTTGAGAAAATGATTCGTCATTTTCACTATGTTTAGTTCTATATAAATAACCATACTTATTTTCAACATCCTCAATTATTGATTCAAATTCATTCTTGAATTCATCAAGTTCAAATGGTGAATTATAGTTATGAGCTATAAACGTTGCCATAGGTGATAAATCATTCAGAATTGCTTTTCTTGATCCCCATTCAACATTAGGATTTTCTTTCTCGATAATTGCCTTAAAATCTGGATCAGGCATATCACACATCTGCGCTGCTACACCAGTCATACCTGTACCACAAAAACCGTCGAGTACAATATCATCTGGAGATGTATAGTGCAATATATATCGCATAATTGCTTTATAAGGCACTTTTGTATGATAACTGTGTGCCATATATATTGGGTCATTTTTCCCTTCACTTACATCTGCTGCAAATGGTTCTTTTTGGTAATCATCCGTAGCTTCATCATATACCTTTCCATACTCATTAATAAAATCCTCAATAAATGGATTTGGGCATGCAGTATAATATGGAGGTTTTGAGAGTGCAATAATATCCTCATCTTTTGCAATTGGAAATCCCTCAAAATGTCTTACTTTATCAATATCTTCTTTAGTTAGTTTCATTTTGCATCCCACCTATCTTTTTACTACAATACGTAGTTTATCTTTGTCTTTACCCCTTGTGTAATCAACAAGAATACTTTCTAGTTTTGCTTTAAAGGTTGCTAAGTCGCAAGGTCCTAATTCATCTAATTTTTGCATGAATTCATCCGCTGTAATAATGACTGGTTCAAACCCCTGAAGCAACACTTTTACACTTCCTACAAAGAAATTATCTACAGTTTCAGGAAGATTCTTAGTTTTTAGAAATGAATTAATAACCTTTTGCTGTTCACTACTTAAAAAACTTTCTTGATTTAGAACCAATGGGTCTGAAATAGTATTATAGAGCGTGTTTTCCCACTCTGTATTTAGTGTGTCAACCCTATCTTCAATTGCTTCGAGCTTGCCTTTTACGGACATCTCGCTTTCATTTATTACATAGTTGCATTTAGGACAAATATGTGTTGATTTCAGCATATCAGGAGTCAATTCAAAGCAAACTTTCATACCTGCTAATTCTCTCTCGATTACTTCTAATTTTGTGGATGATAAAATTTCTATTGTTTTAAGCCTTTTAAGATTTGCCATTTTTAAAGAACTAATTATTTCACCTTTCTTCTTACCATCATTAATGCCTAATCTCTTTTTCTTATGTTCAGCGTAATACATATCAATATATTCAATTTTAATATTAGCAAGCACTGAATTTGTCTCTATCGCCGCACTGTCTCCGCATCCTTTTGTTGGAATATCATCACGAATTTTTCTAAAACTTTCTTTCGCTGATTCAATCTTCGAAGCAAAATCGGCTCCAAGATCCATTCTTTCTAAATTCATGAGATATCCTACACTTGTTAAACATCCATTTTTAAACTTTTCGTATTCGTTAACAACACGAACAATTTTTATATCCTTAGCTAGCTGTTCAATTTGATCTATAGAAAGGTTAAAGTTATTAAGTTTTGCGACAGTGTTGTATTTTGACTGAAAGTTCCCAAATTCATTAATAATTCGCTTAATTGAGTTTTTATATTCATCAGCAATGTGCCCTGAAATGAGTAGTTCTCCCCATAAATCAAAATCTGAACTTATGTGAGTACTTGCATGCACAGCTAAGCTTGCCACTTCATTTGTTTTTGAAAGTAATTTTTCAAGCCCACTTTCTCTTTGATTGGGGTTATTAATTAAACCTGTTGGTATTTCTAAAATATCGAAAAGTCTAACTAATTCAGCAAGTGCTACATCTTTTGGTTTGGATATATACTTAAATTCTTTAATGTCTAGCGCATTTGTTTTTGGCAACATTTCTAGATTTGATGCTGTAATAGTAATATTGTTTTTAAGAGTAATTACTGCATTTCCAGAGTGTACAAGTGATAACAATACAATTGGTAAGAGTACATAACTAATTCCGAATTTCTTGTCAATGTACTCATCAAACTTCTCTTCAAATATATCACTGAAATTAATAACACCTTTGGGTGGTAATTTGTTCAATTCTTTTATAAAATGATTTGCGTATTTCGAATTCTTTGTTGTAATATTATCACCATCTAGCAATCCAAAACTTTCAAGCAATAGATTTGCTTGAATATTCTTTCTACCAGCATATCGGTCTATTCCTATACGAATAACATCGGCTTGACTCCTAAGTGTAATTTGTGTCTTGAATGATGGCATTTCTGGATATTTTGCAGTAAAATAGTTATCCAAACTTATTGAAGACACCGCATCCATCGTTTCCTTAAATGGATCATCTTTCTTGTAATGACCCTTAAGTACCTCAATTACTTGCTTCTTTTCACCTTTATAGATTACTTCAAAGCAAGTTGTCTTATTTTCACTTAAAAATCGTGTTAACTTCTTCCTGAACTTATTGGCTTTATTCTGATAAGCCTCTTTATTTTTTTCTTCAGCTAACCCTTTCATAGATAACGCCGCCGCATATAATTTTAAATCATTTTTAAAATCATCATTTGGCTTAAAGCTAAAGAACACTTCATCATCTTTCTTTTCATCCAAGAATGATTCATTACCATATGGAGGTAAAAAATATAGGTAATAATCTTCTTCTGGTTGAGCAGTTGGACGTATTTCAGGAGTACCCATAAACAAATAACCGCGTCTGAAGATGTTATGAGAATTCCAGTTAAGAGAATGTTCATAAATTTTAAAATTATTAACTTTTTCAATTTGGTCCCAATCTAAACAATAATAAGCTACGTCAAAGAAAAACCTATTCAAACTTGCATCATCTAAGACTGCTGCCTTTTGAGTGATTTTTTCGTCATAGTCAATATCTTTTTTAAGATCCAAATAGTATTGACCATTATCCATATTACTTTCTATAAACTGTCCACTTACTGTTGTCATTACATCTTTTAAAACAGTTTGAACAATTGACTGCAAAAATTCCGAATCTTGTTCTGGCATGCCATCTAGGTATAAGCATAAATCATCTCGGAGGTTTTCTGCAGTTAATCCAGCCCTTATACTAATATCACCTGTTGTTAATCGATGTACACTAAGTGCATGGATTATTTGTATTGCTAAGGGTTTATACACTTTTTTGGGGAATGATCTACTTACTATATCTTCAAGCATTCCACTTTTTTCAACCACTTCTTTAATATTAACATCTGTTCTATAGCCATAATTCTCTTTTATAAAGGACCAATAACTATCAAATGAAATCACACCTGGTGCTTCATTAGTTATATCGTTATCTAAAATTCTTCTGATAATCTCAGAAATATTTTTTAAAATATGACGATTTTCAATAATATAAATCTTATTGAATACATCAATATAAGACGGATGAATTGGATATAAGTTAACATACTCCTCTAGTCTTTCCGACATATTTGAATAAAGACAGCAAAATTGTTGAAGATGTTCACGAACTTTTGCTTTCTGCTCTGGCGTCTTCTTCAATATTCTTTCTGAAACGACATATGCCGTATCTTCTTTTCGAATAATGACCTGTTCATATCTGTCTTTTACTCTATTTAAAGTATCTGATACAAACGAGAAGTTGGGGTTGTCAAACAATTTTTCTTGCATTCCAAATACGGCCCTTAGACGTGAATTCTTTATAACTTCGCCAATTTCACGCATAAATCCTAGATCAAGTTTTACTTCTTGCTCTTTTCTACCACCGAGGTAATCTAAAAATTCGTCAACTACTATTAAATACCCTTTATCCGGATATTTAGAATAGAAAATATCCATCATGCTTAGAAGAACTTCTTTATTTCCCGTTACTGCATTCTCATCTGGAAAATCAAATGTCAGTCCTCTAGCTGCAAAATCCTTCTGCACTTTTGTAAATAATATGTTTCGCAATGACATTGTAACAGCACCAATTTCAACTCGAAGTACTTCAAATCGTCCAGTAATACACTCTGCTACAGCAGCAAATTTATTGTTTTGAACATACTGCAAGTTTTCTTTATCCAATGCTATTGAGGATATTAGCGACATTAAGTGAGTTTTACCTGTACCATAGTTACCTATGAGTAAAACACCTTTGTTATCAACAACTTCATCCAGTCTAAGTTGTGACAGCATATTAAGTTCAAGTTTTTCAGCCATATCATCCGACATAACATAACTTTTTACCAAATTTATTGCTTCTTGCTTATCATTAGCTGATGTAATTTCAATTACGCTTTCTATTGGATTAAAATTTATTAAATCTGAATACTTCATTTTTTTACTCCTCTCAAATTACACACGTTATGTTGTGCTTATCAACTTTATAAGCAATATAATCTAAATAATTAGGTGTTGCATATGTAAGATTTTCTCCATCAAAATCACCACACCATTCTAAAATTATTTTCCGTTTATTTGACAAATTAATGAAATACTTAAGCGGATCTAGCTGATATGATGGATTAAAAAGCATTTCAAAATCTGAAACCACTATGTTTTCATTGATTTCAAACATTTCATTTAGAATATCAATTACAAACAAAGCTTTTTTCTCGACTTCAATTTCATTCATTTTTTTAGCTAATTCTTGATTAAGTGAAAAGTGATGATACTGCAGGCCGATATCCTTTTTAAGTTTTTTATTATTACAAATAACGATTAATGAATTGGTTGATGTAATAAAATAACTTGTTAAATCATAATATTTAATAATCTGTCCCAATACATATCCTCCTTTTGATTCTAAAGTATTCTAATAAATGGACTTAGATGATGTGAATGTACACTTATTCAACCATTCATTCAAATTATTATATCATATACATAAAAAATTAGCATTGAATATTAACAAATTATTACAGCTTCTGTCCATACATTAGTACAGTTTATTTGACTAGTTTTTTATACAGTATCCCTTAGAATATTATAATATATAGTTCTATGGAGGTACTAAACTGTCAGTCTCCCCCTGACATAAAAAAGTCGGTTCATAATAACCCGATAAAAGATGCTTAATTCTATCTGGATGATTAAAGTTACAAATGACCAAATCATTGATTTGAGCACTTTTGTCGTATATGGTGCTATTTTGGGATACTGACACATTTCCTTCATCGTCCTTTGCATAAGTACTAAAATCAACTGTTTCTGCAATGTCAGTTTCTTTATTTTGTGAAGTAACATATAATTCGTTGTCACTTATATATTCAGATTCATTTGCTTCTAGTTTTTCACTGATATCTAATGTGTATAGATTACTTGACTGACCGCCATTCTCTCTATATCTAGATTCTTTCAAAACAAACCCGCATTCAATCAAATCATCAAGTGCTCTTCTTACAGTTCTATCTGACATATTGCAGTCGGCTGCAATGGTTTTAATACCTGGAAAGCATGTTAATTCTTTATTGGCTCTATTAATCAAGTAGAAGATGACAAGGGTAGCCCGCTTTGTCAGACTTGCTTTGTATACTGCTTCAATCATTTTTCCTTTGTCTGTCATTGTCAGGCTCCCTTCTACATTATATTTTTATAACATAAGGTATTAATAAGCTTTCCCAAATTGTTTGATTTTTTTCTCCATCAAATAGATCAGGTGCATATTCTGAAAAATACACCTGATCATATTTATTTTGCAATTTTACTTTTTCTGGCTCTGATATGAAAGAAAAAATTGTGTTTATTGTATCTGAATCAAATAAATGAATCGTTCGTTCATATGCATCAATTTCATAAGGTTTAGCAGTAGCGCAAAGCACCGCTAACTCACACTTTGACCTAATGGCATTTATAATTTTTGTATCAACGACACCCATGTCATATACAATGAAATCAAAGTCTTCATGACACTCTGCATTCAGCGTTAGATATTTTACACCGTAATAGGTTAATGAATCCGTATTTACAGTCATGCGTTCATACCTCTTAGGCAACTGCATAAGATGTCCATGATCATTAGCTTCTACATAACATACAGTGGCTCCAATACTTGCTAGATAATTGGCTAAGTTGATTGCCATAGTTGTTGTACCTACTTTACACTCAACTCCTGTTATTGCGATTTTAGTGTTTTTATTTACAAATGAATACTCTGGCACTGAGCAACCAGCTGTTCCTTCGTTATTCACTAATTTTGCTTTAATCTCACGTTTATTCATACCAAGGTCGCTTGTGGCTTTTAGGATTTCATTTTTAAGAGTTTCAACTTCTTCAGATGTTACAATATTATAAATACCTTCTTCAATCAGCTTCACAATCAGCTCTTGATTGTTTTTCACGTCCTCAATATAGAATATCACCCTTGACGAGAACATCTTGTTAAAGGCAATCACAGCCTCTAAAATATCACTTTCAGTATCCTTTAGCGCTTTAATATCTATTGTTAGATAACTATAATGGTTTAAGCTTCGCATATCATAAATGACAAATTGTTTTAATGAAAATGTTCCTGATAACTTCTTGATAATCATGCCATGTTCATCAAACAAGAAATCGAAAATGCCAATGTTTTCATTGCTCGAAAGCTATAGTAGCATCGTTTACACCTCCTTTTTGTTCGATTTGAAAGTCTTGGGGTATGATGATTTCAACCTTGTTTGGTTTATAGGTGAATAATAGAATAATACCAATTACAACTAGCAGCACATATATGAATAATTCAATTAACAGTTTCTTTTTCAAAATATCGTCCTCCTATCTTCCGCCTGCCTTGCCCATAAATTTGAACTTATATTCAGGAATCTCAAAATTAACATGTAGTCTTTTTGACCCAATCATTACAAGGGCATGACCTCTTTTCTTTTGTGCTAAGAGCTGTTCTTCAGCATCCGTAAGATTATATAATTTTTTAGTTTCAATTAAGTTCATACCATCGCACCCCATGAGAATCTTGTAACACGGAATGTCCAAAAGTGCTTGTCCATACATCTTTATTTTGGGGTCTAGAAAGTCAACAACTGAATGGGATATAATCGCTACTCCTGCTTCATATTTTCTGGCTCTTTTTTCAACATTTCTAAGAAATACTAGTGACTGTGGTACATTAGGATCAATCATCAAATAAGCTTCATCGCAGATTAATAAAACTGGTTCATTACGGTCTGCACTCATTTGTTGCCAACACCATGTAAGCACATTGAAGTATTGAGTCCTTTTAATGTTGTCACTGGTATTCTGTAAATCATGGGTATCTAAACAGATACATCTGGTATTCGTTTTAATTGAACTCTTTCCATTCCATAAAAAAGCGTCGCTACCAAGAGCAATATCTTGTAATAGCAACGCCAGTTCTTCATATTCGTTAATTTCTGAATGCTTTAAGTTGTTTTCTTTTTTAAGAGCCTTTTGTTTGAGTAACTCATAAAGATCTGAAAAAATCGGGAAATCATCATTAGTCAATTGATTTATGTCGGTGTCCCAAGTGATGCCAAAGTTATTGTAAAGCTCAATGACTGTATTCTTTAAGATTGCTTTCTGCTTATCTGATAATGACGGTAAATAAAGACTAAAGAAAATATCAAGGTTCTTGATATAGATTGCCATGTCGCCTATGCCATTGCCTTCGTCTTGATAGTATTTGTCATCATCGTCTACTGGTGTTGGTCTTATTTGTAATGGATTGATTTTACCGTTGCTTCCGCCACCTGCATTAATCCAGTCTCCATCAAGGGCTAAGCATAAATCTCGCATCTCACGTTCAGGGTCAATAAAGATGATCTTGGTTCCTTTCATATACTCAGAAAGTGCTATGTGTTTAATCGTGGCACTTTTACCAACTCCAGCTACACCCATAATCGTAAAATTTGAATTAGTTCTATCATTACCTCTTTTCCAAGGATCTAAAATAACTAATCCCCCAGCATTATCACGTCCAAAGTAATAACCAGTGCCATCATTATCCGCCAAGGATATAAAACAAAGCAAATCGTTCTCTATCATTTACATGGGTTTTATCTTGTAATATCATATTTTGAAAATTATAAGCATGATCTTCATTCATAAAATACATATTCTTTACCCCCTTATAATTCGGTTTCTTCTTCCACATCTTGTTCAACTCCATAAGCATCCATTGGCTCTCTTGCCTGTGAAACTTGATGGTTGTTCCTTATTGATAGTAAATCTTCATTAAAATCTTTACCTATTGGACAGTGCCTTTGCATGTGATAAGATTCATGGTATTTTTCATTGATCTGCTGACATGAAAAATGCCCTGCTTCGTCATTGTCGAGGCAGAGCATAATACTTTTGATTTCTGTATGTTGCTTTAAATAGTAATCCAAAGCTTTATCAGCAACACCACCAAGTGAAATCATGTGGTGACTAAAATTATTTACTTTATGATACTTAAGCAGTGTCAAATAACTCATCAGATCAATTGGTGCTTCAAATACACAAAGGGTATTAGTCTTTCCTTCATAACTAAAGGGAAATGTCTTATCTGAATTTTTGACATCACCCCTGTAGGTTTTACCAGTTGTATTGGTACTTCTAACACTTGCGTATTTGGGTTCCTGATTATCGTCATAGCCAACAAATACACAGCTTTTTTGCTTGTTTTCAAAGAGTTTTTCTTTGTTGATGAAATCATAGACAATGTCTTTATCAATGCCCCTATGAATAATGGTGCCGCTCACCGAGTAGCTGTATAACGGTGCCGTAGAGTAATGAGTGACACTGACATACGGTATGTGGGTGAACGGCACGAGTTATTTTTCAAAGCCTTGAAAACACAAGTTTAAAATTATTTGCTCGACTAAGTATTGACCGTTCATCTACAACAAATCCATCTGTCGTAAGTTCAGTTAACGTCGCATATTTATAAAGTTCTTGAGCGTCTAGATCATAATGCTTCAAAAAATTTCTAACCGTTAAGTCCAGTCCCGAATTAGATCTAAAAGCAAGTGCCATTTGCTTAAGCTTTCTTGTATTCGTCATACCTTCTTTGATATTTCTTAGCACATATTCTTTAGCGTACCGTTCAAGTTGAATAAAACAGTTTCTTGGTACCGACGAAAAGCCATGCTCAATCTCATCGTTAATAGAATGGTTCGTTCTACCGACTAGCTTTTGAAACTTCATGCGGTAGTCATACTCCTTATGCGCTTGACCAATAAAGTCTAATACCGTTAAAACTTCTTTGCCTTCATCCAGTCTAAGTCCACGACCAAGCTGTTGTATAAACACAGTAGCAGATTCAGTTGGTCTTAAAAAGAGCACGGTATTCACAAATGGTAAATCCACACCTTCGTTGTATAAATCTACAACAAAAATAAACTTGATTTCTCCTAATTTTAAACGCTTTTGAATCGTACTTCTTTGTTCTTTACTAGAATTCGCATCCAATGATTCACAGGCAATCCCCGCTTTATTAAACACATCCGCCATATGCTTGGCATGATTCTGATCAACACAGAACCTAATGCCCTTAACAGTGCTTATATCACTCACATATTTATCAACTGCATTCAGTATGGCTCTGTTTCTAGCATGGTCTGCAATATACGTCACACTCAAATCACGAGTAACATATCGCCCAGATTCCCACTTAACATCGTTGATGTTAGAAGTATCCGTCACCCCAAAATAGTGAAAAGGACAAAGCAGATTCTGTTCAATCGCTTGAGCTAACCTAATTTCATAAGCGATTCGGTCATTAAAATCAGCAAGTATTGACTTACCATCCATACGTTCTGGTGTTGCCGTTAAGCCAAGTAAAATCATAGGTTTAAAATAATTGGTAATCCTCTGATAAGAATCCGCTGTACCATGGTGCGTTTCATCCAAAACAATATAATCAAAATGGTCTACATTCAACCCTTTATAGTTCCCGCTGCTATTCAGTGTCTGAATCGAAGCAAAAACATGATCATTAATGCTTGGTGTTAATCCACCGACCCATAACTCACCAAAATTCGCATCTCGTAAAACACCCCTAAACGATGCTATGCTTTGTTCCAAAATTTCTTTTCTATGTGCTAAAAACAGTAAGCGTGCATTAGGGTTTAATTTATAAAACTGCTTAAAATCAAAAGCAGCAACCATCGTTTTACCGGTACCCGTAGCAGCAACGACTAAGTTTTTATACGATCCATGCACCTCACGTTCAATCTGTAGCGCATCCAGAATTTCTTGCTGGTAGGTAAAGGCTTTTAAATCAAAAAAACTAGCTTCTGTGGTAGACGTATATCCTTCACAGCTTAACGCCCTTGAAAGACGTTTTACATCTTCTACATCAGTTCCGTCAAACGTGACAAACTCGCTCATGTTCCAGTAGGTATCAAAGGTATACCTAAACTTTTGAATTATATCAAACGACGTGTATTCACTAACCTTCATGTTCCATTAAGTACCTTCACTCAGCGCCGCCTTACTAAGGTTTGACGACCCGATGTAGGCCGTGCTAAAGCCAGTATCCCTTTCAAAGTAATACGCCTTAGCATGAAGCCTAGTGCGCTGAGTATCATACGAAATTCTAACTTCGGTATTA